>JAAYQC010000214.1 GCA_012519515.1 Bacteroidales bacterium
TCTGTTACAGTTCCGCTTACCTCTCTCTGCTGGAATGCTGAAGCAGACTCGGGGAGAGAAGATGAAGCATTCGTGTCATGACTGTCATCGCCGAGCATTGCAAACATAACAGTTCTTGCTGCTGTCGTGCTGGGGACATTTCCTTGTTGGGCAAAAGACTGGTTCACAACCAGGCAGGAAATGATCAGGACGATCACAGCAGATCTGTAGGGAGATCTGGACTGTCTCCTTTTTGGGCTCCGGTATTGCGAAAGCCACAATCTGAGTGTTTTCTTCATAATTTAATTGTTTGATGGTTTGATTTTATATAGGCATGCTCTTTTTCACTCCTTTGACAGAGGAAGAAGATTTAGTTTTTCGATAATATGTGAGTAGGAAGTTTTGAAGAATGATAAAACTCCGATCAAGGGATTTAGAAAATCCCCTGATGTAAAGGCAATATATTCGCAATTCCACAAGTATTAATGAAATCAAAAAACAGTTATATAATCCTTTGAAAGGCGGAAAAAAGAGCAGTTCTTATCAGTTTAGATCCTGTTAAAAAATTAATTTAAAACTAGTTCTCAAAAATCCTGGTCTTTCAATCTCTACTAATTTTCAAAAAAATTGGCAGTTATCTTATTAGACCTTCTTATGAAAAAACAAGATGAAGATCGGCACATTTTAAATCAGCTGCCTGTTTAAAGAACAGTCATTATGTTATAACCTCTCAGGTTTTGCTTTATATTTATATTATCCACGGCTCAACCCAAACACCCTGCCTGAAAGGGAAAAAATTGAGGAATTAACTTTTTTTAAGAAAAGCTTTCTGGCAATACGCTTTTTATAGTCTTTTATTTGGATATTATATATACTATCATCCTGACATTCCTTTTTTTAGAGGCTCACGCCTTTTGCCTTCCCGAGTTTTCGGGATTGTTTTCTATCAGTTGTTACTTACCTTATAACCTTTTGTCTTTTTCCCTTGGAACATTGAAGTTCTAGAATCTATCCATTATTTTTTGAATTAAAGTCAACCCCTCCAGGGGTGCGGATATGGGGAAGAGCTCTTTACCGGAGCGTAAACCGGACTGGGAATTTGAAGTCTGCTTATATAAAGATAATCTTTTATCTACTTTTATAACGCCTTCTAAATTATTAGTCGTTGCTTTGATACAGGTTTAATTTTACTTTAAACATTTCCCTCTAATTACATGACAAAAATTTACATCATAGCTTATATTTATCCATATCATGACTAAAAAGTCAGTTAGCAGTGTAGTTCAGTTCGTATTTAGAAGACTTTTTGCCCTTCTGCCGTGTTTCTTAATTTTGACGGGCTAAAGGGTATCGAGAGATATTACTGCCTTAAAAACCAAGGCAAAATTAATTAAAACCAGAGACAACGATTTACATATATGATCAATATCTGTTAGAAAAGAGTCTTCTGTATCAAAGTTGCTGGATTTCAGCGCCTTAAAGGCAGACAAATTGGGGAATAAAAATGCAGTAAAAATGTGAATATAATACAGCGATAAATTAATTATTTACCAGTGCTACTTTTCAGGCTTTTATAAAAGAATTGAAATGAAGGCATGACAAAACAACTTATCATCATTATATATCATGAGATCCGAAGACGCTATGATTTTCTATTCAATGCAGAGAGGATCAATTGGCAGATTTTAATATTGATTATTAATTAGCTTTTTCCAGTCCTGATTATTACTTTTTTCTTAACATAGACCTCATTATTTTCCAGTATATTTTCATTTATTATTTTATAATCAATATTAAGGCTGTTTTTCAGGTAAAAAAGAACCTCTTCAAGATTTTCGTTTTCAA
>JAAYQC010000199.1 GCA_012519515.1 Bacteroidales bacterium
CCTGTGCCCTGAGCCCTGTGCCCTGTGCCCCGTGCCCTGTGCCCTGAGCCCTGTGCCCTGTGCCCCGTGCCCCGTGCCCTGAGCCCTGTGCCCCGTGCCCTGTGCTCTGAGCCCTGTGCCCTGTGCCCTGCGCCCTGTGCCCCGTGCCCTGCGCCATAAGCTGCAGAAGTTATACCTGATGAGCGGTGGTTGAAAAAAAAGTTGTAGGTTTGTACCATGATCGGGCGTTTTAAGTTTATCGATAAAATCCCTCCCGTGCTGAGGAACAAGTACCTGCTCACGATTATCATTTTCGTGGTATGGATGCTTTTTCTCGATTCAAACAACCTGATATCGAGGTGGAAGGAGATGAAAAACTTGAAGAAGCTCAAAGCCGAAAAGGAGTACTACGTTAATCGTATTGAAGAAGACAAAAGAAAACTCCAGGAACTCAGGACCAGCGACCGTAACCTCGAAAAATTTGCAAGGGAGCAATACAGGATGAAAAGGCCCGACGAGGATCTTTACATCATCCTTTCCCCCCAGGAAGACCGCCGTATAAGCAGGAAAACCAATTAGCCCTTTTGATCGATCTGCCTGAAGCAGTGAAGAAGTCCGGCCGGATCGGCCGTGTCAGGATAAATCCCCATTTTTTTCAGAAGACCGGAAGCCCCTTCCTCCACCGGTTTTTTATCAAAGAATGAAACATGCACCGCGTTCAGGTACTTTACAATCCGGAACATATTAAACCATCCGAAGAATCTTTTCCTGAATGAATCCTTTCCCGATGTATTATTCCGGATCTCATTTATCCTTGCAGCCCACTCGCCGGAACTAATCATCAGGCGAATACCGGGAGGAAGTTCAGCATATCTGAAGTCAGTCTCACCGGGCAGTTCCGAATACAATCCATCGATCATAAGAAACAGAAGGCGAAGTTCCTCGAAAGCTTCGGGATTATAGGAAAGAAGCCCGGTTTCAGGCGATTCGGTCAGGCGCGAAATAACCGGACCGGTCCCGAAAGGAACCCTCAGTGATATTCTCGGTGAAGGATATACCGTTGTTGAAGTCAGGTTGAAGAATCCGCCTGCCGGAAGAAGTTTCTGAATGAACCAGAAATCCTCACCGGCCTTCCGCCTGTTCATCCCTCCCGCCTTCACGTATGCTGATGCCTTGATGGCAACAGCCGAGCCCACGGTATGATGCACATAGGGAAAGCCGGCATAGGAAAGGCCTCTTACGAAATATCTCATATGAAGCTCATACAGTGTTACTGAACGGTAAACCGCTTCGGGAAAATCATCGCCCGACAAGGGATGTTCAAAATAAAGTGAACATGCCCTGCGGTCGGGTCTGCCGGCCATCCCGGTGAAAACAGCCTCGAAATAATTGCTTTTCACAGTGCAATCGGCATCTATGTTCAGGATAATGCCATCGTGTTTTCCAAGCAGCTCATAGCGTCTGACGGCCTCATCCATACCCGTCTTTCTTGCCAGACCTACACTCCATCCTGAAGGTTTGAGTAGCAGTCCGTCGATAATATGAACATCGAAAAACAGGTCGCGCTTTGTTTTCTTCCACGAATCAATAGCTGAAATGCTTTTGAGGGTGTTTGAAAGGCTTTCTTCGCGGGCATTGTCGGGGGCATTTACCACTATGATTACTTCAGCCCTGCATCCGGGATGGCTGCAGCCTGCAAATGAGTCAAGAAGACTGGTTATTCCCGCTTCGTCAAAAGCAGGAACAATTACAATAATTTCCGTATTCTGATCTGGTGCCTCTTGAATGATCCGGGGGAAAAGCGCGTTACGCTCAAGCCAGGCTGAGGCAAATCCCATGTGATTATTTCTTTTTCTCGGTTAGATATTTGGCATTCAGGCCATCCACAACATGCTGAGTAATATCCATGGCAGAATCGGCATAAAGTACCTGGCCTCCGAAACTCTTTCCGAGAACATACTGATATTTGTACTTATCCTTGTTTTCTTCGAGATAGGTAGTTATATATTCCAGTATCTGCCTGTTCATTACCTGGTCTTCTTCCAGAAGGTTAGACTGAAGCTGGTCGCGGAGATTCACGAGTTCCTGCTGTTGCTGAAGAAGCGACTGTTCCATCTCTGCCGCGGTGGCACGGGTTACAAGTCCCTTGTTCACCTTATCCTGGAAGTCCTTCACTCCCCTTTCGTACTGGCTTCCCTTCGAATTCAGTTCAGCCTCGGCTTTCCTTTGTTTTTCAAGCAGTTCTTCTCTCCTGTCGGCATACATGTTGAATTTGATCACCACCGTATCGATATTCACAAAGGCAACTCCTTCGGCAACAGAGCCTGCTGCAAATTCGGTATCGTTAGCAGTGGAGCTTTTCTTATTTCCTGTGAAGTGGAGAATGAACAGGGCGGCAACTGCCAGAAACAGCAGTGCCAGCAGAATATTGGTCAGATTCTTCATTAATAATAATGTGAGGGTTAATGTTTATAGGCGACAAATATAACAAATAAATTATTTTGCTGCCTCACGGCGCGGAATTTTACTATGAATGCCGGAACGATCCGCGCGTTTTAGAATTCAGGACATGGTATAGCACGTATTTTTGTACGTTGTCCGATTGAGAATGAATTGAATTCGTACACAAGAGATACCTCGTGCGATCCGTGTGTTGATGATATAAGGTTTGAGATTGTGAAATCGTAACTATATCCTATGTGAAGCTGCTTGGTCTTTATCCCCACGAGTCCGATAATGGCATCTCCCGCCTGGGTGGTCATAAACGGGATACCCCTGTACCAGAGCCCGAAGATAAGCGGGTCCCTGTAATAATACAATCCCACATCGGTCTGATAGAAGTCTGCCTGTTTCTGGAAATTAAAGGCCACCGACAACACCTCCTGGTAAGTATGGCGGAGCCTTGTCTTTCTCAATATCTGCATTCCCCCGAAGACATTCATTTTAACGGGAAGAGTTGCATCATCGCCATAGAACGACTGCTTTGGAGTGAGAAGATGGTCAAGTGTGAAACCTCCCCAGAAACGGTCGTCATACACAAGCGCTGAAGTAGCAAAGTCGACATCGGCAACCTTGTTGAAAGGAGGGGGATATACGGGGGGAACCGTACCCGATCCGGTCATCTGGCTGGCAAACACCAGCTTGTAAATGTCAAGCCCCAGGTAGGTGAATTTGAAGTTCACACCCGGACGTATGTGCCAGTCCTCATTTATCCTGAAATCGTATGAATAAAGCAGGCCTATATTGGTTGTACTAAGTTCTCCCGAACCTGCCACGTCGTATGTTGCCAGTACACCTATACCTGAGTTGAAATTCAAAAGAGCCTTGTCGAACGAGATGCTGTATGTATGGAAAACCCCTGGAATAGCCGGCCACTGGTTCCTGTAATTCAGGGCAAACCTATATTCTTCTGTTGCACCTGCAAATGACGGTGCAAGATAAAGCGGATTGGCATAGAACTGGGAAAAAGTAGGGTCCTGTCCAAAACTATCAATAATTAAGACACAGGATATCAATAATGAATATTTTATTCTCTTAAGCAAAATCGACCCGATTAGGAATATTTGACTTTCATCTCTTTCGCAACAGTATATAAACGGAGATTTACCGAAAAAGTGATATCTCTTTCAAATAATTTTTGGGCTCCTAACCTAAAGTCAATATACTCAACCACTTAAGCATAATCTAAATTTCCCAATTTGTCATGAATCATTTATCTTCTGTCATAAAATATTTATCTATTGTGACAAACATCATAAAATTAAGCTTCAGTATGCTTTTAATTTGATTTATCAATTATTGCTATTGTCCCAGGCAATGAATTGATATTTTTGTGTGACATTAACTTTAAAAAAGATGTTTAATAAATTTATTGCTTCAATTCTTCCGTATTTCCCGAAGAAGTTCATATGGATATTTTCGAAGGCCTATGTATCAGGTGAGACTATAGAGGATGCAATCAGGGTTTCGAAAGTGTTCAAGGAGAACAGGACAGATGTTACGCTTGATGTTCTGGGAGAGTTCATCAAGACTCTTGATGAAGCCGAAGAGAATAAAATTGAGTATCTCAATCTTATTGAAGCCACTGTTAAGGCTGGTATTGAGGGAAATTTTTCGCTGAAGCCCACTTCCTTCGGCTTGCTTATCGACAAGGAAGCATGCTACAGGCATATAAGGGAAATAGTGGCAAAGGCAGTCTCATACAAGGGATTCATAAGAATAGATATGGAAGATTCGCCATGCACCGACATGGAGATTGAATTGTACAGGAGACTCAAACCTGAGTTTCCCAACAGTGTGGGACTTGTTTTGCAGGCATATCTGAAAAGGACTCTTGATGACGTGAAAAGCCTGATGGATCTTCATACCGCGGAATCGCCACTGAATTTCAGGCTTTGCAAAGGGATTTACATTGAGCCTGCTGAGATCTCATACAAGAAATACGAGGAAATCAACCGGCACTACCTCGAAGATCTTGAGTTCATGCTGAGCAATGGGATATTCGTGGGGATTGCCACGCACGATAAACCACTGATTGAAGGAGCCTATCAACTTCTCAAAAAATACAACGTTCCAAAAAGCATGTATGAATTCCAGATGCTTTACGGCGTAACTCCGAGGCTGCGCGAAAGCATCGTGAACGAAGGTCACAGGATGAGGGTATATGTTCCTTTCGGCAGTAAGTGGTTTGGATACTGTACCAGGCGCCTTAAGGAGAATCCGAAGATGGCAAGTGACATTATTAAAGCAATCTTTATAAAAGGATAGTCCCCGGTCATTCTTCTCTCAGTCTTTCCAGATAGCTTTTATGTATCCGGTCAAGCTCATCACGGCTCAGATCGGATTTCATCGGTTCGGGTTTCGGGGGAAGTCCGTTTATCAGGAGATGCGGCATCCTCCTCATAATGAGGATAAAGTTAAGCATTCAATATGAGATCATCAAGCCTCCGTTTGGGAACATGATGAATGCCATTCTCATCCCTCCAGTATTTAATGTCATTGTTCCTCACTTCTTCAGGAACTACTTTCTCCCCGGGTTTACCGAGGGCCAGCACAAGCAGTATCTCGAGGTGAGGCGGTATCCGGAGTTCCTCTCTCAGCTCCTGTCTTTTAACAGACGCGATAATGCAGCCGCCCAGACCTGCTTCAGTGGCTCCAAGCATTATACTTTGAGCCGCGATTCCGTGGTCTACATTAAAGGATTCGGTTATTTCCCTGTCGCCGTTTATTATTATATAGGCTGAAGGCCTTTCACCCCGTTCAGGTCCAACCCAGTCTTTCAGATAACCTGCCCAGGCGAGACACGGAAAAATCCTGGCACAGTCTTCAGGGCTGGTGTAAAGAAGGTATTTAAGCGGCTGTCTGTTTGCAGCAGAGGCTGACATTCTTGCAAGGTCCACGAGTCCCTCAAGGGTTTTTCTGTCAATCCTGTACGATTCGTCAAATCGTCTGTATGACCTGGTCCGGTAAACAATATCCTTCAGATTCATTTCAAGGCATTAATTGATTCATTGTTTTTTCTCTTCCTGGTACAATCCGTTGCGTGAAAGCAGATGATCGAGATTGGCGAGTCCGTAAACAACAACCGCGGTTACTATGGATGTATGTTCCTGGTACTCCGGTATGCTTTTGTTATACAGATCATTTTCGGTATGCCATATCTCCTGGTAGCTGAAATTGTATCCCTTCGCGTCGGGAGTATCAAAGGAGAGTGTAGGCACCCCGTTCATTGCAAAATATGCATGGTCAGAGCCGCCGGCTGTTGTAGGCCGCGGCCTTGGAGGGTTCGTATTCTTCCTGAGGGTAAAGGGAAAGTCAGGGTTTATACTGTTAAGCGGTTTGCAGATCTTTTCGAAATCGTCATACATTGCCTCAGGGACTGTCAGACCCATAGCCACAGTCGGGCCTCCGTCGCGATTGAAGTAGTTTGATATTCTTGGAAGCTTTTCCATGTTGGTCTCCACCCAGTGTTTTGATCCAAGAAGTCCGAATTCCTCGGCTGCCCAGAGGCAAACCAGTATGGTCCTGCGGGGTTTTCCTCCTGCCGCCATGATGAGCCGGGCAGCTTCCATCGTCGGTGTTACCCCGGAACCATCGTCGACACCACCGGTTGCCACATCAAAGGCATCCAGGTGGCCGCCCATCATCACATACTCGGAGGGATAGTGCGTCCCCTTTATCACCCCGATCACGTTGTGATATTTAACCGGTCCGGGCTTGAAATGGTTCCTGATATCAAACTCAAGCAGGAAATACTTTCTTTCCTTCACCATCTTCTCAATAATGGCATATTGGTTCTCATCCAGTTTAATATCGCATACCGTGGGCAGATTGTCGAAAGTCAGTTTCGAAAGGTTCTTCCTGTCGTACAGGGCTCTGATGGGAAGCTCCGAAGATTGTATCACACCCAGGATGCCTGCTTCACACATTTCCCTGTAGAAAAGTGCAGGTTCGCTTTTAAGGGGTATAGTCGCCTTGGGAGGTTTATCCCTGTTCATGTAGTTTTCCCGTGTTATCTCACGGTTAATAGCGCCCACCGAATCATTGTAGGCTATTACTGCCTTTCGGGCCGAGTCGGCCTTCTCCGAAAAATCTATGGGCCAACCGTCATTCTTTCCTCCTATAAGAACCCAGGCTCCCTTGAGAGCGCCCTTCATACTTTCAAATTCCTGCCTGTTTTTAGGTTCTATCAAAACATGTCCGCGCTGCACTCCTTTCGTTCCGGAAGTATAGGAAGGAGTTGCAAAATGCAATATCATGCCGTTATCCGACAGCATTCTGCCGAACCAGGGTCCCCTATTGAACCCAACCGGTACCGTTCCCGCCTCGTCCATTATCACCTCCATTCCCCATTTACGGAATTCGGAAGCGCACCATAAGGCAGCATTCTCGTATGCATCGGATCCAACCAGCCGGCCGCCGAACCTGTTTGATATTACATCGAGATGATGCATTGTCCGGTTATCGGTTTTCCCAAGTTCAATGATCCGGTCAACAACTTTTGACTGTTGTGACACTGCAGCTGTGGCGAAAAGAATAAGCGCCGAAACGGAGAGTAAGGTTTTCTTCATTCTATTAACTTTTTTTGATACGAATCGGATATTACATCCCGGCTGTGAAAATACACACATCAATCCGATCTTTCGGAAGAATAAAAAAACATTGCCATCATTTTAATAATAATTAACAATCCGGAAGATCCATCCATCAGGTCTGTTCCCGCGATCATAGTACGATGGCCCGGACTTCAGAAAGGAAGCATAGCCGCCAATACCAATAGAGACGACAAGATCTCAACGCCGCCACGTAATCAGCAGAAAGTGATATTCTTTTATTCCCGGATAAGAATAATTGCCGGAGGGCACTCGTGACTCTGACAGACACTAATACCTTGAGGCTATTATATCCCAGTCGATTATTTCCCAGAACGACTTGATATAATCGGGACGCCTGTTCCTGTAATCGATGTAATAGGCATGTTCCCACACATCGCAGGTAAGGATTGGCTTAAGGCCCTTTCTCAGCGGATTGCCCGCGTTTGATTCCTGGACTATTGCAAGGGACCCGTCCTCTTTTTTAACAAGCCATGCCCAGCCCGAGCCGAAAAGTCCGGCAGCCGATTTGGTAAATTGTTCCCTGAAAGCATCGAAGGAACCGAATGAATCCCTGATTGCATTGGCCATAGTACCGTCAGGTGTACGCTTGCCGGTTTTTGAGAAGCCTTCAAAATAGAAAGTGTGGTTCCAGACCTGTGCTCCATTATTAAAGATTGGCCCCTCGGCTTTCCTGATTATTGTCTCAAGGTCAGCCTTCTCAAAATCAGTTCCGGGAATCAGAGCGTTAAGGTTGTTCACATAAGCCTGATGATGTTTACCATAGTGGTATTCGATAGTCTCGACGCTAATATGTGGTATAAGCGCATCAGGTGCGTAAGGAAGCTTAGGTAATTCAAATGCCATGTCAGTACAATGTTTTAGTTAGAACATGTTTAATTGTATATCTTTCAAATATAGTCAATTTATCGATGATTCACGATGATTTCAATCAAGAAAGATGGATGAAGGCATAGCCGGGATTATCCCTTTGTCAGCGGCTGTCCGGTAGATTTCCGTAATGGCTTTTCTTCCCTTTTGCCCGATCGACAGTGAGAAATCGTTCACATAGAGTCCTATATGGCTGTTGATAACGGATTTATCCATTTCCCGGGCATTGGAGCTTACGAAATCCTGCAGTTCATTTGAATGCTCACGGGCATACTCTATGCTTTTCCTGAGTATCCTATTGAATTTAAGGGCGGTATCGCGTGGTATCCTCCTGTTGATCACGATGAAGCCCAGCGGGACCGGCAATCCCGTCAGCCTGTCCCAGTATTCTCCCATATCTGCAATTTTAACCAGTCCTTTTTCTGTATACGTGAAACGGGTTTCATGGATGATCAGTCCGGCATCGGCTTCATCTTCCAGGAGGGCCCTTACAATATCGCTGAAAAGGTATTCCTTTCTGTTCCGGGCATCAGGCCATGCCACGCTCAGGAGAAGGTTTGCCGTCGTGAACCGGCCCGGGATGGCAATCCTCGCGTTGATCGCCTCCTCATCACTCAACTTTTTCCTGGCTACATGAAGGGGTCCGTTTCCGTAGCCAAGTGCGCTTCCCGAATCAAGGATAAGATAATCGTTCGAGGCATAGGCATAGGCATGACAACTTATCTTTGTAATATCCGCTTCAGATGAAAAAGCCCTTCTGTTCAGTTCCTCAACATCAGCCATGAAATATTCCGTTTCGAGCCCTTCAGTATCTATTTTCCCGTTCACCAGGGCATCGAAGATAAAAGTATCATTGGGGCAGGGAGAAAATCCAAGTGTAAGTTTCATTCTGTTAATCAATTAACAATAATACTTCCCTGAGCCTTTCGGTCAGGTTCTGAAGAGCCAGCGGGATATCCCAGTTTTCCCTGTTCCGGGGTTCAACCATATTGGAAATCGCCCTCAGTGCAATGAAAGGTATCTTTTCCATGCTACAGACAAAAAAGAATGCCGCGCCCTCCATGGTTTCTATATCCGGATTATATTTAGCTGAAAGTCTTTCTATTGTATCCTGTGAACCTGTTGCCGTACCGACAGTAAGGGCATTCACCCTCCTCAGGCCTGAAGGCGCCGCCGACACGAGAGGGTATTCAGCAACCAGCCTTCCGGCTCTGAATGGGAATTCATCAGGCTTCTGAAGACCTGCCTCGGCAAGCGTAAGGAAACCCGTTCTTTCTTCGATACCTGCATCGGCAAAGCAATCCGAAACGGGAATGACAACTTCTCCTTTCCGGATATCGTCCCTGTAGCTGCCGGCTATTCCGATGTTAACGGCAAGATCAGGGCGCTGCTCCGAATTCAGGTAACGTGTAAGGGCCCATGCCGTGGCAACGGCTCCCACTCCCGTTACGATGGAAATCAGGTCAATACCATCAATCTCTTTCAGAATTTCCGATTCAGTTTGAGTGGCTGAAACCACCAGTACCTTTGCCGGCATATCTTTTTCCTCAGTTAACTGTTTCCAATTATTTCATAAATATATTAAAAAGATCAACTAAATTGGTTATTATTGCAGCTTTAAAAGCCTGTTTATGACATACATCACTTGAAAAGAGACTTTTTGTGTCTCCCGCGGGATGTACAGGGAAGAGCGGCCGTACGAAAAAAATACGGAATGAGTTGAAACCGGGAATAATACAATAAAGTGTTATGGCTAAAAGAATAGAGACAATAAACAACGGGACCACACCCTCGCCAAAGGGATACAACAAGATAGAATCGTGGGATTCCGAAACAATTGAAAAGCTTGCATCGCACTATCACGGGATACTGAAGCTTCTGGGTGAGGATCCCGGACGGGAAGGGTTGGAGAACACACCTGTCAGGGTTGCCAAGGCCATGAATTTTCTTACAATGGGATATGGACAGAATCCCGGCGAGATAATTAACTCGGCAAAATTCAGGGAAGAATACAAGCAGATGGTACTGGTTAAGGACATTGAACTTTATTCACTGTGCGAACACCACATGCTTCCCTTTTTCGGAAAGGCTCATGTTGCATACATCCCCAACGGGTACATAACAGGTCTGAGCAAGATTGCAAGGGTTGTTGAAGCATTTGCACGCAGGCTGCAGGTTCAGGAAAGGCTTACAGTTCAGATTCGCGACACCATTCAGGAATGCCTTAACCCAATGGGAGTTGCAGTTGTTATTGAGGCACAGCACATGTGCATGCAGATCCGCGGTGTGCAAAAACAGCATTCCGTAACCACCACATCAGCCTTCACCGGCATTTTCCTGAGCAACCATAATACCAGGGAGGAATTTATTCATCTGATAGGTTCCAGGTTGCACTGATAATTATTTTTAATTGTAAAAATCTGATGAAAGCATACGTATTTCCCGGACAGGGAGCGCAATTCACAGGCATGGGCAAGGATCTTTATGAAAAATCGGAGCTTGCCAGGGAATTATTTGAAAAGGCAAATACCCTGCTGGGTTTTGCCATAAGCGAACTGATGTTCAGCGGGACTGATGAAGACCTGAAGCAGACTAAAGTAACACAGCCTGCCATTTTCCTGCATTCCACCATACTGGCTGCTTTACCTGGCGACACTTTCAAGCCGGAAATGGTTGCAGGCCATTCGCTTGGAGAGTTCTCGGCCCTTGTTGCCTCAAAGGCTCTTTCATTTGAAGACGGGCTTATGCTTGTGTCAAAGAGAGCCTCCGCGATGCAGAAAGCCTGTGAGGCATCAGTTTCAACTATGGCGGCAATAATAGGGCTTGAGGATAAAGTCGTTGAAGAAACCTGTGCCGGCATAGAAGAAATGGTTGTACCGGCAAATTATAATTCGCCCGGTCAGATAGTGATCTCAGGGACTGTTGAGGGAGTGGAAAAAGCGGTGGAGATACTCAAGTCGCTTGGAGCCAAAAGGGCAGTGAGGCTTTCAGTGGGAGGAGCTTTCCATTCTCCGCTTATGGAACCTGCAAGGGCCGAGCTTGAAAAGGCTATCGCCGGCACCGCATTCAGCAGGCCGGTATGCCCTGTTTACCAGAACGTTACCGGAAAACCATCAAGTGATCCTCAGGTAATAAAGGCAAATCTCGTTTCACAGCTTACATCGCCTGTTCTGTGGACCCAGACAGTGAGGAACATGATCTCTGATGGTGCCCTTTCATTTACAGAGGTAGGTCCCGGAAACGTGCTTCAGGGACTTATCAGGAAGATCAACAAGGAAGTGATAGTCGATTCGGCTTCATCATAACTCTTCCGGCCTGAACGAGTTCAGGTTCCTGAAAAGATACAGGAGTTTATCAGACCTCCCACACCGATCCGCTGTTAAGCAGGTCGTCCATGTTCCTGATTCTCGATTTGCTCTTGCCCAGTTCAATCTGACTGGCCATCTCCATTTCATAGGTTGGTCCGGGGACCGATCGGATTACACCAAGCGCAACAGGATATTCAGGATACCTCATGTTGGCGAGCATATAATGGATACCGGGGTTTGATTCGGCGGCATCATGGACAAGGATATCCTTTTCCCTGATACCCTTCTCTCCCAGCTTAACCACTTTCAGCTTCAGCCCGTCAAGAATAAGACCCTTATCATTATTTTTCCCGAAGATCATCGGTTCTCCATGTTTAAGAATCAGTGTACGGTCGTCCCTGACTTCCTTCGCTGTAACTTTTTCATGGATACCGTCGTTGAATATCACGCAGTTCTGGAGTACCTCGATAACTGCAGCGCCTTTATGCCTGGCGGCTTCAATGTAGATCTGGGTCGACAGGGTGACATTGGCGTCAACAGTGCGGGCAAAGAATTTTCCTTTTGCTCCGATGACCAGTTCGCCCACCGAAAACGGGTCTTCAATTGTTCCGTAGGGCGATGTTTTTGTAACCAGGCCCTTATCGGATGTCGGCGAGTACTGTCCCTTGGTAAGGCCGTATATTTCGTTGTTGAACAGGATAATATTGATATCTACATTTCTTCTCACAACATGGATGAAGTGATTTCCTCCGATTGCCAGCGCGTCGCCGTCGCCGGTTATCTGCCATACCGACAGGTCGGGGTTTGCCATTTTAACGCCGCTGGCTATTGCCGAAGCTCTTCCGTGGATGCTATGAAAGCCATAGGTATTCATATAGTAGGGGAACCTTGATGAGCATCCGATTCCGGAAATGATAGCGAATTTTTCCTTCGGTATTCCCAGTTCGGAGAAGGCTCTCTGAACTGCATTTATAATTGCATGGTCACCACATCCGGGGCACCATCTTATCTCCTGATCGCTTTTGAAATCCTTAGGAGTTAATTTGTTGTTTATAATTTCGTCCATGGCTTTACCTTACAGAAGTTTTAAGCATTTTTCCTTTATCTCTTTGATTGTAAACGGAAGACCCTGAACCTTGGTAATCTGTTCATAATGGAATTCGGGGTATTTCATCCTGAGGTAATTTGCAAACTGCCCGAGGTTAAGTTCGCAAACAACAATCTTTTTGAATCTGCTGAACACATCTCTAACATTTCCGGGCAGCGGGTTTATATAATTGAATGTTACGTTGCTTATCCTGTATCCCTGGGCCTGAAGTTCCTTCACTGCCATAACGCGGTAGCCGTATGAACCTCCCCACCCGACAACCAGCAGGTCGCCCTCCTCCTCTCCGCTTACCTCAAGATCGGGAACCTTGGCGGCAACCCTTGCGACTTTCTGATTTCTCAAATTCACCATTAACTCATGGTTTTCAGGAACATAAGAGACTGTTCCCTTAACTGTTTTCTCGAGTCCGCCTATTCTGTGCTCCATATTTGGAGTACCCGGGACAGCCCAGAACCTTGACAGTTTCTCGGGATCCCGTTTGTAGGGAACGTAAGGCAGGTCCTTATTGGAGGCAAAGGGCGGATGGATTTCCGGAAGGTCTTTCATAGCCGGCACTCTCCAGGGTTCCGTTCCGTTTGCAAGATACCCGTCGGTAAGCAGGATAACCGGAGTCATGTGTTCCACGGCAATCCGGGCGGCTTCAAATGCATAGCGGAAGCAGTCGGTTGGTGTACTTGCCGCCAGTACTACCACGGGGCTTTCGCCGTTCCGGCCAAAAAGAGCCTGAAGAAGATCAGCCTGTTCCGTCTTGGTAGGAAGTCCGGTCGATGGTCCGCCGCGCTGAACGTCAACTATTACAATTGGCAGTTCTGTCATCACGGCCAGGCCTATGGCTTCCGATTTAAGAGCAAGCCCCGGACCTGATGTAGTGGTCACTGCCAGATTTCCTGCAAAGCTTGCTCCCAGGGCACTGCAAATCCCTGCTATTTCGTCCTCAGCCTGGAAACTCTTTACTCCCAGGTCCTTTCGTGCGGCCAGTTCCTCAAGAATTCCCGTTGCAGGAGTGATAGGATAGGAGCCTATAAACAGTTCAAGGCCCGATTTTTCTGCCGCTGCCAGCAGGCCCCATGCGGTGGCGGTGTTGCCCGAGATATTGCGGTATTTTCCTTTAGCAATGGGTGCAGGGTTTATCCTGATCGGTGCAAGTGCTTCTATTGTCTCTGCATAATAATATCCTGAATGCAGGGCAATCTTGTTAGCCTCAATCAGTTCTGGCTTACTGCGGAATTTCTTCTCGAGATACTGTTCGGTGTATTTAAGCTTGCGGTCGAAAAGCCAGTAAACCATCCCAAGAGCAAACATGTTCTTTGTCCTGAGGATGGTTTTCGGATCAAGATTCAGATCTTTCAGCGCTTCCTTAACCATTGAGCTGATGGGGGCCTCAATCAGATTGTACTGATCCAGGTTATCCTCAACGACCGGATCGCTTTCATAACCAGCCTTTTCGATATTCTTCTCCGTGAAGTTGTCCTTGTCGATTATAATTGTTCCACCGAACTTGGTCCATTTAATATTTGCCCTTATAGCTGCAGGGTTCATGGCAACAAGAACGTCTGCATAATCGCCTGGCGTATAGATTTCAGACTGGCCAAGATGAACCTGAAATCCTGATACACCTCCCACCGTGCCCTGTGGCGCCCGTATCTCTGCAGGATAATCGGGAAAAGTAGTCAGGTCATTTCCGTACAGGGCTGCAGTCTCGGAAAACAATGTTCCGGTCAGCTGCATGCCGTCGCCGGAATCACCCGAAAACCTGATGACCACATCTTCTTTTTCAATAACCGTGCCTTTTTTTCGCATGATGTCGTGCAAATTACTAAAATTGAGTACTTTCTAAAAGAATTTATTTCTACCGGAGCCGGACTAATGTAAATATTTAACGGATGAAAAATCGGCTTATTATTACTATTATTGTATGATTTTGGTCATGTCAGACCAAAGCTCATGTCACGGCCGGTAAAGCAGGAAATTAATTCCAGATATCCGCTTTTCGAAGGTTAATCTCCCCTTCGAAGAACATTTTTGCTATCTTTTCGAAATACGGTGTATAATCGGATATAAAGAACTCATCCCTTACATTGCCCGAATCATTGATCAGATTATTTTTTTCAAGGGTGTCTCTCAAGATCATTGACACTATTCTTGCCGAATCGACTACCTCTATATTGAAATTAAAGAATCTGCTTATCTGGTTTCGTATTATGGGATAGTGTGTACAGCCCAGAATCAGTGCCTCGATGTCTTTCAGGGCTTCATTTGACAGATAGGTCCGAATGATGGCGTTGCTGATGTCGTCGAAAATGAAACCTTCCTCTATCATTGGTACGAGCATGGGTGTAGCCATCGACACCAATTGGGTTCCTGGTATCCTTTCCCTTATTTTTGAATCGTATGCTCCCGAGCTGATTGTCCTTTTCGTCCCTATCACCCCGATCTTTCTGAAGTTCTTAGAGGACAGGTAATCCACCACCGGGTCGATGACGTCGATCAGGTGGACCCTGTCGCTGAATTCCTCTCTCAGGCTGTCAAAAGCTGAAGCTGACGCGGAGTTACAGGCTACCAGGATCACCTTTGCATTATGCCCGAGCAGAAACTCCGTTATTTTCCCCGAATAGTACCTTATGGCCTCAGCCGACTTGTCACCATAAGGCAGGTGGGCCGTATCGCCAAAATAAACCAGGCTTTCGCCGGGGAGTATCTGTTTAATGGCATTCGCGACGGTAAGGCCGCCGACTCCCGAATCAAAAATTCCTATAGGTTGTTCGTTCACGGGGCTTGGTATTAAAAAAATAACCATCTGCCGGTTTGCAGATGGTCATTTTAATTATATGTGGAGTTTACTTGATTCCCAGTTTCGCTTTAACAAGCGACAACACGTTGGTGCTTTTTGTCTCATCAAAATATACAATTGAACCTATCGAAGTGTCAAAGACATAGACCATGCCGGCTTCCCTTCCCACATCCTTTATAGCCTTGTCGGCTTTCTGTGTTATGGGTGTGAAAAGCTCAACCTGCTTTTCCTGCATGGTGTTCTGAGCGTTTGTCTGGAATTCGCTAAGCCGCCTCTGCGCATCATTCAGTTCCGCTTCCTTTGTCTGACGCACCAGATCTGTCAGGTTTTTACTTTCCTTAAGATAGGTTTCATACTTGTTGTTCAGTTCAACCTGCAGCAATTCCATAGTATTCTGCAGTTCCGTATTCAGCTTTTCGAGTGAAACGAGTGCAGAATCATATTCAGGCATTGCCTGTATCAGTTCTGTACGGTTAATATGTCCGAATTTCAAGTTTTGGGAGAAAACACTTTGTCCAAAGAATGCTGTAAAAACTATAAGCGCAATAATTCCTGTAATTCTTTTCATTCTGATTCGTTTTAAATAATGATGCAAAAGTAGTCAATTAATTCTTATATCCTAATTTCTCAAGTACCTGATCACTAATGTCAAACTTAGGATTGGAGAAAAGGATATTCCCTCCGGATGCAGTGTCGAAGATCGCCGCGTAGGCGCCTTCGGCTGCTATTGTTTTTATTGCTTTGAGGATCTCATCCTGTATCGGCCTGACAAGTTCCTCGCGCTTTTTAAAAAGCTCTCCCTCGACCCCGAAATATTTGTTCTGCAAGTCCTTAACTTCCCTCTCCTTATTAACAATGGCTTCTTCCCTTTTAGTTTTCATCTCCTGAGAAAGAAGCACCACGTCGTTCTGATACGATTTGAACATCTGATCAACGATCGCGTATCCGTCGGAGATCTCCTTTTCCCATTGCTTTGAGAGATTGTCAAGTTGTTGCTGGGCCTGATTAAAAGCAGGAATGTTCTTCCTTATATAATCTGAATCGACAAATCCGTATTTCTGTGCTGAGGCGAAAGCCGCGGTCAGAAATACAGTGATCATGACTAAAGCTGTCCTTTTCATAATTGATAATATTAATGATTAAAACTGCTGACCTATAGTGAAACTAAATTGTCCTTTATTAGCATCAGGGAAGCGTATGGGGTCGTCGACCGGGTCGAATCCGTAGCCCCAGTCGACACCCAGAAGCCCGAACATTGGCAGGTTGGCCCTGACACCTATTCCTGCTGCCCGGTTCATCCGGAAAGGATTAAACTGTCTGATCTCCGTCCAGGCTTTTCCCGCTTCAATGAATGCAAGGCCATAAATCGTGGCCTGCTGGTTGAGTGAGACAGGATATCTCAATTCCATCGTGAATTTGGAATAAACGTTTCCTGTCGGAGATCCTGTAACAGGATCGGTCGGGGTTACGGAACCGTCTGTATAACCCCTCAGTGCTATGATCTCTCGGCCGTAAAGGCTGTATCCCGTCATGCCGCTTCCTCCGAGGTAAAAGTTTTCAAATGGTGAAGGGCCGATTGCCTTGTTATAGTGCCCCAGGTATCCGAAAGCAAAGCGTGCATTGAGAACCAGCTTGTCATCCAGGGAAATGGGATGGAAATAATCCGCCTTGAACACCCATTTGTGAAATTCAATCCATTTGTATTTCTCCCTGTCTTCAAGTCCTACCATGTTTCTGCCGCTAATGAGCGAATATGGCGGTGTGGCCTGCAGCGACAGTGTGAATGTGGATCCGTTGGTCGGGAAGATCATGTTCGGTCCGGTTGAATACCGTGTAAGGCGTGTCGACAGGGTAAGCATGTTCGACACACCGTCGGAGATGATGAAAGGAATATATGTAAATTGTTTAAGACGGTATCTCTGGTAATTGATCTCCCCCGATAACGAGAAGTAATCGTCGGGCCATTCGAGTCTCTTTCCCAGTCCGATGGATGCTCCATTTGTAATCATCAACTGAGCATTACCATCGCGTCTTCTAAAACCATAGTTCATGAGTGACCTATACACCGAAACCGAAAAGGAATTAGCTTTATTCCCTCCGAGCCACGGTTCCATGAACGATATATTGTACGACTGGTAAAGTCGTCCGTTCGACTGCGCGCGAATGCTGAGTGATTGTCCGTCGCCCGAGGGATAAGGTCTCCATGCCTTAAGGTTCAGGAAATTACGCATCGAGAAATTGTTGAAATGCACTCCGACCGATCCCACGAGCATGCCTGCGCCCCATCCGCCCGAGATTTCAAACTGGTCGTTGGCTCTTTCCTCAAGTTTGTAGTGAAGGTCGACAGTTCCGCTTGTCATATCAGGCACCACGTTGGGAGTGATCTTCTCCGGATCAAAATGGCCTATGACTCCCAGCTGCCTCATCGACCTCATAATATCGCTTTTACTGAAAAGTTCCCCGGGAAGGGTATAAAGTTCGCGCCGGGCTACATGCTCATTCGTTCTTGTATTTCCTGTAATAATAATATTGTTGAAATATGCCTGTTCACCCTCGTAGATTCTGATTTCAATATCAACCGAATCATTTTCCACTTTTGCTTCCACCGGCCTGAGACTTGAGAAAAGATAACCGTTGTCCTGGTATAGTGTACTAACGGCATCCTGGGCTCCCGATGCCCCGTTGAGCCTGTCATCAAAATGCGACTTGTTGTAAACGGAACCCTTATCGATATTCAGGCCGGTGGAAGCAAAAGTGGAAAATGATTCGGTTGATATTGAAATCAGAATCTACGAGGGTGAACAGGCATATTTCAACAATATTATTATTACA
>JAAYQC010000200.1 GCA_012519515.1 Bacteroidales bacterium
CTATTCCCTTTTTGGCAGCCTCAATAAGCATCTCAGAAGCAAACTCCATTCCTCCTGTGTGAAGGTTGAGCTTCTGAGATGCTTATTGAGGCTGCCAAAAAGGGAATAGTGTTTGAGGAGATCCCAATTACCTATTATCCAAGGAAAGGGCCTTCCAAGCTGCATAGCTTTGCAGACGGCTGGAGGCATATCAGGTTTATCATGCTTGTAAGGCCTCTCCGGTTTTTAATTGTCCCTGGCATACTGTTTATGGTTCTTGGTTTTTCTCTTATGGCGGGCGTGGGGTTTATTAAGTCTGTTGAGTTGCAGGGTCTTCACTCCTTTATTCTTGGCGATATCTTCGTGCTTGGCGGGCTTCAGTTTCTTCTCTCCGGGATAGTGATGAAGTCTTATAGTGTAACTCATCAGCTGGATGACTGCGGGAGATGGTTTACCCGGATTCTCAGGTACAGGACACTTGAAAAGTTTTTATTCATCGGTGCTTTATTCATGTTACTTGGTTTTTCCAGTGGTATGTATATTTTAAGTCAGTGGATTATGGTATCCGGACCACTGGCACAGATTACTAATGCTGTTCTCTCACTTTCAAGTGTGATAATCGGACTTCAATTAATATTTACTGCACTTCATGTGAGCATGATGCTTCTCCAGTGCGAAAGGGACGGATGTTACATGCTTATGGAATGAAGAGGGAAATCTTTTCAGATTTATCCATAATGTTTCTTGTAAAAACTCAGATATTCTCCGGAGATAACATGTTGTGCCCAGCTTTGATGCTCCAGGTATCACTGGATCGTATTCCGGATTCCTTCTGCAAAAAGTTAGCAATGAGTCTCTTGCTCGCAGATGATAATGATATATCCTGAATAGAACTTCAAATTGAAGTTTGTTCAGAGTGTTTCATGAGAGATGGTGTGTCTGAAATATCTCTTATCTTAAGGTTGGAGAGGGATCACCCTCAACGTGTCTGAGGGTATTATTCAAGTCATTAAAATCCCATACAAAATAACCCTCCTGAATGAGTTTTTCCTTTCCCATGATAGAACGGGCAGCTACACCTCCAATGACCAAACCTGATAGATGAGGAATAAATTCTGCTTTTTTCAATACATTTTCGATGATATCACGAGCCTGATTTTCAGTCAAATCTCGATATTTACATTCCACAACCAGAGTTCTGTCAGATCCTGTTGCCACTATGTCAATTTCATTCCCTTTTCTATTCCACCACGAACCGATAGAATCATACTGATTTAAAAGAGTATTTTTAAGGATTTCTCGGACCAGATCTTCAAAACACCTTCCTGCATAGGAATTCCACCCATCATCGACAGCAGCGATCAAAGATGAGTAATTGCCTGCTTCAAAAGTACTCATATTCGGGTATACAAAACGGGCATAAAACCGGAAGAATGGATCAGTCAGGAAATACCTTCCAAGTCGAGAACGGCCTTTCTCATCACCAACCGGAACCTGGTAAGTGACAATTCCCAGGAGATTTATCAGATTTTCGAGATAGGGGTGAAGTGAAGTAACGGCAATCCCTGCCCGATCTCCTATCTCTTTCATTGAGGTTTTTCCACCTGCCAGGGCGGCAATAATTGTATGGTAACTTGCATGTTCACTCCCGAACTCTTCAACCAGAATATCAGAAATTTCTCTACGGAGGGGCCCAAAATCATTAAAGATTATTTTTTCCAGAATATCCGGGAAATTTCTGCATGAAAATTTATCAAACAGATAATAATAGTGAATTATTCCCCCAAATAAATAAAAGATCTTCAACTTCTCTTCCAAAGAAAGAGACGTAAGATCATCCAGAACCGGGAGGATTTCGGTAACCCCAAATGGTCGTATCGTGATTCGGGTATCTGCCCTTTTAAATAAGGGTGCACCGCCACCCATAAAAATCCGGTTCATCATCCCGATTGAAGAACCAGTTACGATAAGGAAGAGTTTCGAATCCTCTGGCCGCTGATCCCATGCATGTTGCAGCTCTGTATAAAAGGGAGGATATATCTGGTTAAATCGTTGAAACTCGTCAAATACTACGATTATAGGTTCTTTAATTTGTATTAGGAAGGCAAATAGATCGGAAGGCCTCCGAATTGAGAAAAATGAAGGAAGTTTAAAATGATTCGAAAGAATGTGCGAATATTCCTCCATAAGTAGATCAATTTTTTTGTGATTATCAACAAAAAAGTAAATTGAGGGACGGGAGCGAATAAATTCCCTGACAAGCGTAGTCTTTCCAATTCTCCTTCGCCCGGTTATGACAAGAAATGATGGAGATTTTTGATATAGTTGTCCCATGAGGCGAAGCTCATCC
>JAAYQC010000201.1 GCA_012519515.1 Bacteroidales bacterium
AAAATCCTGAACAATAAGGAAATATCCCGGGAAACCCATTTTCGCTATGGTGTCGAGTTCAAACTCCAGGCGCTCGGTTTGTTCATCCGTGAGAGTTCCCCATCTCTCCTTCGCACCCTTGTATGTAAGGAACCTGAGATATTCATTTTCGTCACTGAAGCCTTCGGGTAGTTCAAAGTCGGGCATGATAGGATCGTGGTCGAGATTATACTCCCCGATCTTTTCAACCAGCCCGGCCACATTGTCTATTGCTTCGGGTATGTCGCTGAAGATCATCCTCATCTCCTCTTCGCTCTTCAGGTATTCCTGGCGCGAATACCTTAGCCTGTCGGGATCGTCAATGTCCTTTGCAGTGTTAATGCAGATAAGACGGTCGTGAGCCTCCGCATCCTCAGCATTGATGAAGTGAACGTCGTTGGTAGCAATGATCTTTACATTGTGTTTCTCGGCAAGTTTCCTGATGCCCTCTATTACCAGTTGTTGTTTGGGAAAAACGCCGCGGTCAGCTTCCGGATCATGAGTCTCATGCCTCTGTATCTCAAGGTAAAAGTCATCGCCGAACAGATCGATGTATTCCTTCAGCGCTTTTTCTGCCGAAGCCATCGATCCATTGAGTATCTCATCCGGAATCTCTCCTGCAAGGCATGCCGACGATGCAATAAGTCCCTCCCTGTATTGAGCCAGCATTTCCTTGTCGACGCGGGGAGTGTAATAAAAACCCTTTATCCAGGCCAGTGATACCAGTTTTATCAGGTTATGGTATCCCTTTAGATCCTTTGCCAGAAGAATCAGGTAATCACCCGACCTGTCCTCCTTTACCGATGTTCCGCCCACAGGCCGTTTGGCTACATATAATTCACATCCAAGGATGGGCTTGACACCTTTTTCCAGCGCCGTGGCATGAAACTCCTTTACGCCGAACATGTTGCCATGATCGGTTATGGCAATTGCCTCCATACCAAGCTGCTTAACCCTGTCGATCAGCTTCGGGATGTTTGAGGCTCCGTCGAGTATTGAATATTGCGTGTGTACATGCAAATGCGTGAAAAGGGCCATCTTTTATTTTTTTATGTTAATGCCGGAACACAAAATTAGCCAAAAAGACCGACAGGCATTCCAAAAATCCGTCACGAGTTATCAACGCCCGATAATCACCCGGCATTCACTTATCATAACACCCTGCGCCCCGTGCCCCATAGTCTGTAACTCAATTTATTTAGTTGTTTCTTGAAAAATTTCAATATATTTGCACCCACATTTTTAAAAACAGGTTTAATAAAAAGCGTTAAAAACTAAATGGCAGTTAAAATCAGATTAGCTAGGAAAGGCCGTAAGAGAACAGCCTTCTACCACATTGTGGTAGCTGATAGCAGGTCGCCACGGGATGGCAGATATATTGAAAGGATCGGAAATTACAATCCGAGAACTAACCCCGCAACCATCGAACTGGATTTCGATAAGGCATTGGGTTGGCTGCAAAAGGGCGCGCTACCGACAGAAACCTGCAGAGCCATCCTTTCGTACAAGGGTGTTCTGTTGAAAAAGCACTTGCTCGAAGGAGTGAAGAAGGGTGCATTTGACGAAGCTGAAGCAAACAGGAGATTTGAAGCCTGGATGAAGCAGAATGAGGAAAAGATTGAATCCAAAAAATCAAGCATCGAGAAATCGAAAGATGCTGATGTGAGTAAACGACTTCTCGCCGAGAAGAAAGTTAATGAAGAAAGGGCTGCCAGACTGGCAAAGAAACAGGCTGAGCTTGCCGCGAAGGAACAGGCTGAAACAGCTTCTGAAGAAGCACCTGCTGAAGCATCTGCTGAAACATCTGCTGAAACATCTGCTGAAGCTGCCGCTGAAGTCCCGGCTGCTGATGAAACATCTGCTGAAGCTGCCGCTGAAGAAGCTGCAACTGAATAATCAAAGCATTACAGGGAACTTTGGCCTGTGGCGTACAATGCCGGCATATTAATCGGAAGGATTCAGAAGGTCCAGGGTTATGACGGCACACTGTCAGTGAAACTGGAAAAGGACTTTGAGGAAGATATTTCTGAAATGGAATCGGTTTTCATCGAATACGAAGGGAAACCGGTTCCTTTTTTTATCACATCCCTGGAAGATGAGGGAGGCGATACCATCAAACTGAAGCTCGAAGGCTTCGACTCTTATGAGAAAGCTTCGATGTTCAGCGGTTGCAGGGTAAGAATGACCACGGCAGCATCTCGGGACGAAGCCGGCAACAATTTGGAAATACGCGGGTTCACAGTGTTGCTAAGCGATCGCGGCATTGTCGGCATCATAGAGGAAATCATTCAGAATCCGGGACAGGACCTGCTCAGGATACTGTCGCCCGAGAAAAGGGAGATACTTGTGCCGCTTCACAGCGATTTAATTACCGGCATAAACAAAAAGAAAAAGACAATAACAATGAACCTGCCGGACGGGCTCCTGGAAATCAATCTTTAAAGCTGTTATTTTCTATAAGCGGATAATTTTTATTACACCATTATATTCAACCTTTATTATTGACGACGGTGTATTCCTGGTCCGGTCCGTTTGCCGGTAACTTACCACATAGTCGGCCGAATCAGCTATCACTTTGTCTATCTCACTGAAAACAGCCGGTGCCGGTGTGTCGCTGATATTGGCTGATGTCGATATAACCGGTTTTCCGAAGCGTGTAACAAGCTCGTTGCAGAATCCGTCAGAACATATTCTTATACCCACCGATCCGTCACTTCCGCGAACACCCGGAGCCAGGTTCCTCCCTTCGGGATATATTATGGTGAGCGGACTGACGGCAATCTCAGCCAGCTGGTAAGCTATTTCAGGCACACTCCTGACATAGTGTTCGAGCATACCGAATCCGTTTACCAGTACGATAAGACTTCTGCCGTCGTCGCGCCGCTTGATCGAGAAGATTCTTTCAACAGCCTCCTGCCTGGTAGCATCACAGCCCAGTCCCCAGATGGTATCACTCGGGTACAGTATAATTCCTCCCCGCTTAAGTACCTCAACAGCCTTTTTCAGGTCGTCGGCGAATTCGTTTGTTTTGGTTCTGCCGGACATATTTTAATGTAATAATTCTCTACAGTATAATTTTCCTTAGTTCTTCAGGCGATTCGGGTGAAAGAAGGCCAAAGGGAATGTCGAAAACGGTCCTTGCGCCTGTCTGCCCCTCTTTTGCCATCCTTGCTATGGCCCTGGCATAGGCCAGGATAACGCTTGCAGTGAATTCGGGATTGCTTTCAAGATCAAGGCTGAACTCCATTCTCTGCCCTGTCCCGTTTCCGGTTGTGCCGGTCCGTATAACAAGTCCTCCGTGAGGCATTCCTGAATGCCTGGCTTTAAGTTCTTCCTCAGAGATGAAATTAACAGTTGTTTTGTAGTCTTTGAAATAGTCCGGCATCGTAACTATTGCTTTTTCAATGGCTTCACGGTCGGCACCTTCCTCCGCCACCACATAGCATTCCCTGATATGCTTTTCGGATGTTGAGAGTTCGGGATTTTTTCCTGAGCGGACTCTCTGCAGGGCGCTTTCAACAGGTATGGTATATTGAACGGCATTCTTAACTCCGGCGATCTTCCTGATGGCATCCGAATGCCCCTGGCTGACTCCCTTCCCCCAGAATGTATAATCGTGTCCAGATGGCAATACACACCGGCCCAGAAGCCTTGCCAGCGAAAATAGCCCGGGATCCCAGCCGGCTGACACCAGGCTCAGCTTTCCTGCCGCCCGGGATGATTCATCTACCTGCCTGAAATATTCGGGAATTTTTGCATGAGTGTCGAAGCTGTCGACAGTGTTGAACAGCCGCGACAGTTCAGGCCCCTGGAGAGGCAGG
>JAAYQC010000202.1 GCA_012519515.1 Bacteroidales bacterium
CAAAAATACATATAGACAGGAGTAATAATATGCAGGTAATTAATTTGTTTTTATAAAGACAATGAAACTGCATGTATAATACCCCCCGGGTTTTAAAAATTAGTAAAGAAACTGTGTGCCTTAACAATAACTGTTACAGCCTCCGCCCTTGTGGCCAAACCCTGCGGTCGAACAGTGTTGTCGGGATATCCGTTGATAATTTCGCTTTTTACCGCCGTGAGCATGGAACCCATAGCCCAATCGGATATTTTATCACTGTCGACAAAATCAAGCTCTCCCTCTTCCGGTATCAGTTCTGCCGCTCTAATAATCATTACGGCCATCTGTTCGCGAGTAATAGGTTCATCAGGGCCAAATGTATTATCTTCATAGCCATTGACAATCCCATGATGTGCAGCAATGGATATTGCATCCTGCGCCCAATGATCGACTGTATCCGTAAAAACCTTGCTATCTTGTGAAGATAGTTCAAGCATTTTTATAAGGATTGTAGTAAATTCCGCCCTGGTAATGTTATTATCAGGTTTAAAACTGTTATCAGGATAACCGCTTATTACACCTGAAGCCACAAGATCTTTAATGTCATCCCCGGCCCAGTGGCCGGTTATATCACTGATCTGTATCTCCTCACTTATGTCAGGTTCAGCACCTTCTACTTTGTAGGTAAAAGTGGCAACATCACTGTTTATTTTACCCGGGCCTATGGTCACAGCTTTGATTGTGGTATCCTTATCAATTGGACCAATTGGCCTATTAATTTTTCCAAGCACATCAGCCCGTGCCGCCCACCACCGACTGGCAATCCAGTTGTACATAGGGCTGTCAAAAGTCGGATCACTGCCGTCTGTAGTGTAATAAATCTTATCATCATCATTATGAAGGTTGCTCAATGTCACCATGGTTCCTTTTGGTACCGTACCGCCTGCCGGATTGGCTTGCGGAGCATCCCATTGTTCCGGTTCATCTGTAGATACTTCAATTTTACTCAAGTATTTCACAAATAGATTCCCGGTTTGCTCTGTTACAGAGCGCTGACCCAGCATCAGCAAAAAAGTATTCATATCATTCATATATTTGGGATCATCGCTGCCTTCAACACCGATTATGGCAATTAACGGTTCCACCTCCACCGCTTCCTTTGAGGAACCGGGAAGATGTCCGTCGCCATCTTCGCTGTCCTTAAAATAGGGGAAACCAAAACGCTTGTCATGGAACAGTTCCTGAACCGTAATCGTTACCTTATAGCTATCAATAGAAGTAAATGTGATAAACTTGGCTTCATCTTCTTTTATCCCTGCCTCAAGGAGCAAGTCCCATAACCTGACCCCCCTGCCCACATACCATCTTTTAGTAGGCCAAGTATTGATACAGCTGTATACCTCCTGATGTTGTTCCATTTCCTCTAACTGTTCCCGGGTAAATGTTATGGGATTTGTCACTCCATCCCCTGCAATTTCAAGTGTATCCCCGGGTACAGCAAAAACAGCAGTAGGCATCAACACGTTAAATATAACGACAACCAGCATCATATACAGAAAGATTGGCATGGATCTTCGTGAACGCCTTTCATTACCAATTTGCATTGTTCATACTCCCCTCTCTAGGCATATTTATTATTACCGATCTGTCAACATAAACAATTTCCCCGTTTGGGGGTCTTTGTAGACAGTACCCATTTTCTCATAGAGTTCGCCCTCGCCCGAAGTTTCGATCAAGTCGTCACGCAAATCCAATCCCTCGGTCACTTCTTGGCCCCGCTGCAAATCAACACGTTCTCCTATGGGGCCCAGGTCGATATTCCAATACACAGATAAAGCGAGCATCAAGCCACAGGCAAGTACCAGCATGGCATCCGCCATATTAGTAACCCCTTCCATAGGATTGACCTCTTCCATTGACATAAATATCTTACGCCTTTTGCTTCTCAGTCCCCCGTTCATGTGCAAACACCTCCAATAGGCTCTCTATTAATGCCTCCATAACACTCAAATAATCCTCATACCATCTTTTCCGCAGCCGAGAGATGACAAAGGCTATGCCTGCGGTAATCAGGCCGGTAACCGTCGTATCAAAGGCGGTAAGCAAGGAATCCGACAATACCTTGGTATTGCCCTGGCCCAAAGCGATAATACCCGGTCCCAGTGGAATCAACGTACCCATCAATCCCAGCGTAGGCCCTAAGCGCACTACCAGATCCGTCCTATTAGTTATTCGAACATAATGAAGTTCTTCTTTAGCGATCAGTCTGCGCTCCAAGGCTTGAAGAGAAGCACCGGGCAAATCGCTATGACTTATCAACTTACTGAGAGCTGTCTTCTGACGCTGAGACAAACTGCTTCGTTCAATGATTTCAAGGATCTCTTCCGCATTCTTTCCCTGAAAATCATTGATCATTTTCGGCACATCTATTTTATTTCTACGTCTTTCAACAAAAATTTCTACCAGAAGGCCTCCTAACTCAATCACCAGCCAGGCCAAAAACAGTAGTAATACTACAATAGTAGGCACTAACAAACCGGATGAAACAAAATGCATTGCTTTTTTTAAAGGTGCTAAAATAATTTCAATCACTTTACCATGAACTCCTTTGCATATTCTAAATATCTTTTGCCTGCTCCCGAAAAGAAAAGGATCAGAAAAATTACCGGCATATATACACGCAG
>JAAYQC010000213.1 GCA_012519515.1 Bacteroidales bacterium
AAACTGGAGCGGGAAACGGGACTCGAACCCGCGACATCAACCTTGGCAAGGTTGCGCTCTACCAACTGAGCTATTCCCGCTTACTTGCGTAAGTAACCATAAAATCACTCAGCACTAATTTGTCAAGAAAAGTCTGAGTCCCTGAACACCTCCGCGCTGAATCTGAACAACTGCGCTCCCTTGTCCTGCCAGGCCTTGTCCGGCAAACCAGCCTTGCGGCAAATCTGCCTGAGGAATGTCGGCCTGTCCCAATGCCATTCAACCGGCACCTGGGGTAGCAGCAGGCCGGAGCCGTGAGGATGCTGCAGGAACAAGCCATCGCGGCCGATCCGGATGTCTTCCGGATCGGTTAGGGCTTCCATTTCACTCAGCACGGAGATTTCTATCTCCAGATCATCCAGTTCGTCAGCCCTGAGCGGCAGAAAGCGCCCATCGTGGAAAGCGGCCGCCTCAGCCATTTCCACGACGCTCGCCGCCAGGCTCTTGAAGCCACGGATATAACCGATGCAGCCACGCAGTTCGCCATCTGTGTGCAAGGAGACAAATAGCCCCCTGCGTTGCTGTAAGTCCGGATCCTGGGGAATCTGAACCTGGCGCCTGGCAAAACGCGCTTCAATGGTTTCGCGGGCAAGCTTGAGCAGCTTTTTCTTGCTTTCTGTGTCCATCTCATTCTCCTTTCTGCTGATAAAGTACGGCGCTCAGGTAGCCCACCACCTGCTGGTTGTCTCTGGTCACCTTGCCGGAGTGGGTGTATTCGATGATCCTGGCATTGATGCCGGGCAAGTCCTTGCACAGGTGCAACAAGGTGAGCAAGCCGCCAATGCCGCAGGCTTCGCAGCGCCTGCCGAGCACGCCTTGCCACAAGGCATCCGGATCGAAGCCCAGAATGTATTTCAGGATAAGGGCATCCATCTTCTCCGCGCGGTCCGCGTTGTAATAGTGGGAAAGGTCGGTTGATACCACATACGCGGTGTTTCCTGGCAGGGTTGCCACAATCTCCCGCAGTTTGGCAGCCAATTTGGAAGCCGCTTCGGGATAGGGGCGCGCGATCATCACGGGGCAGATTCTGGCCTCCGGCAGGAAGTGCCTGATGAGGGGAAGCTGAACCTCCAGAGAGTGCTCCTGCTCATGCAGCCTGGTTTGAGATTGGTGCGATGAGTGTTGGGCGAGCAACTCCGCGCATTCCGCATCCTGCGTCACCGTTCCCAGGGGAGTTTCGTATTCCGTAAAAGGCGAAACCGACCAGTCGAAATTGATGCCCTGATGACTGGGATGCAGCACGATCAACCTGTCGATGTTTTGGCCGCTCAGATAGTGATAGCCCAAAGCGGCGCACTGGCCGGAATACATGTAACCCGCGTGAGGCACGATCAAGCCGCGCACCTGCTCTGAAGCACCCGCCTGGGCTTTGCCCCGGGTCCAGGCCTCAAAGTCGGCGGCGAGCTGCCCCGCATAGCGGGAATAGAAACTGCCGGCATAGACTGCTTTGCGTATCATTCATTCCTCCTATTATAAGTTTTCGTTTTCCGGCGGATCGGGAAGCACCAGCTTTTCCAGGCT
>JAAYQC010000203.1 GCA_012519515.1 Bacteroidales bacterium
AATGTTGACACCTTTAACCACAGCCCCGTCTTCTGCATTTCTTCTTGTATATAACACTTTTCCCTCTTCATCCGGAACTCCGATTTCATTGACGAAAGGATCATTGAGGCGTGTATAAAATCCTTCTATCAGAAGCCCTGTTGAAACGGTGCCGATTAGTTTGTTGAAATCCAGTGAAGTCATTATGCTATGACTGGTTTCGTGTTTCAGGTCAGGGTCATTTACATTGATTACCTGCCGGGAACCTGATGTCTCAATGTGGAGGTCTTCATCAAAGATCTGAGGAGCCCGGTATCCCTGAGAGTAACTTAAGCGGGCCTGTAGCGATGGAAGCAATTCATACATCAGGCTTATTCGCGGACTGAAGACATTTCCTTTCTTAGCTTCGGTGATTTTAGCATTGTCGATAATGCTGTAATGATCCAGACGTCCACCCAGTCCAAGCTTTAACCTGTCAATTTTCAAATCATACTGTAAAAAAGCGCCGGTAGTGACTGATGACTGGTCGGAGATCAAAGTATTGTCAGCATGGGCTACATTTATAATAGTGTCATTAACAATTGTGGCATTATCGAAATCGGGATACCCGAGTTTTTTATCTTTTAGAAATCCGCCTGTATTTTCAAAACCGGCAATCAGGGAAGAGTTACCCAGAAATGCTTTATACTGTATCCCCGTATTATATGTAAGATCTTCCGATATACCGTAATCTTTAAGCGAGCGGTTGGCGCCATAATATGAATCCCTTGTAAGATGCTGGGCGGAAGCGAATACTGTAAGCAGATCATAATCCCTGAAGTACTGTTCATATGTAATTGCGCCTGTTTTTATATCATGTTTGACTGCTTCGGCAACATCTCTTTCGTGTAAGGGATATTCCTGCCTGTTTCCTCCGTCACGTTGCTCCTTAATATTGAAGAAATCAACAGCTATTTTACTTCTTATTCCAAAGCGGTGAAAAAAGCGTGTCCCTACTGTCAGATTGCTCATTGGCGCTATCTCCGAATAATCATCATTGTTTGCATCAAACATTTTTCGTTCGCGGCTGAATCCATAAAGAGAAATACCTGTTTTGTTATCATTGGAGATAAGAGATGTATTCAGGTTAATACTGTTATCCGGAGCTATACCGCCTGTTCTCCTGATACCTGCTCCTGTCAGACTTGTACAATATCCTGCCTCATAAGAGTTTGACATCGACTCTTTCAGTATAATATTAATTACCCCTGCAATTGCATTGCTGCCATATAGAGCAGATCCGCCGCCTCTTACAACTTCGATCCTTTCTATCATATTAGCCGGAATAAGCTCGAGTCCGTATACTCCGGCCAGGCCACTGAATATGGGACGACTGTTGATCAGGATCTGGGAATATGGACCTTCCATTCCATTCATTCTGACCTGTGAAAATCCGCAATTCTGGCAATTGTTTTCAATTCTCAGTCCGGGAGAGAAGGTCAACCCTTCAATTAATGCAACGGATTGTACTGAGGACAATAATTTTGGGGAAAGCGTATTAACAATGTTTACCGATTCCGTTCTCTTTATTTCACTTCTGTCAGCTGTAATTACGACCTCATCAAGATCCAGGATGTCTTCCTCAAGCATAAAATTCACTTCTTTGGTTTCTCCCGACTGTATGGTAATTTCTTTTTCGAGAGCTTTGTAGCCTATGGCCTGTGCTTTGATCACATGAGTTCCAACCGGCAGGTTTACAAGCATATAATGACCGGTTTCATCTGTGCTTACACCATAGGTGGTACCTTTGATTACTATGGTTGCAAAAGATACATGCTCGTTATTGCAAACAACATGTCCTACTATATTCGCGTCTGTTTTCTTCTGTGAATGAATTGGTGTTGTAAATAATATAGTTGCAAACAACACCCATATGATTTTTTTCATTAATAATACTTCAAATGTTACACGATAATCTGTCATGCGCGGAAACCCGGCATAACAAAACTTAACTAAATGCTTTTTAAAATGCTGTATGTGTAACTACGCTGCCGGTGCCCTGGGTCGGTTGGCTCCGGGAAGGAAAAATCCCGGGATCAGGGTTCTATCCTGATTTAAAAAGAGTTTATGAAGAATATTCCAGGATATAACAGTTCCGAGAAACAATACGGGAACCGTTGTGATAAAGCCCGAAATAAACTGTATCAGGAGAAATTCATTATTTGTGTGATGATGATCTGCAGGATTACTTCCCGGCCGCGATTTATATGGGTGGGAATGGACAACAGAAATACTGTCAACTATATGGGTATGAGGGAAGAATGTAATTGATCCGAGATATCCGCAGAAGAGTAAAACGAGGAAAAATCCCGAAAGTCTTCTATATCCCTGGTATAAATTATGCTGTCTCACACACTCTTTTAATAATTGTGTGCAAATGTAGTAAATTTCTCTTCCCTTTGTTTTATTGGTAATTTTTAAATACCTGGCATATTTTAATACCTGATATAATATCTTTACGCTTGTACCGCGATTACAGGTTTCCCGGGAGTAATCCGTTTTTGCGGAGAGAGGGGGATTCGAACCCCCGGTCCCGCGATTGCAGAACAACGGTTTTCGAGACCGCCGCATTCGACCACTCTGCC
>JAAYQC010000246.1 GCA_012519515.1 Bacteroidales bacterium
CATATTGCCGCTTTAAGGTCTATAAGCCCGGCCTGCCCTAATACCATAACTAAACCGACCGTAGCGGCGCTGCTATGAACAAGAGCAGTAACAACCATACCTAAAAGAATACCGATAATGGGAATTGAGGCATAGTTTTCAAAGAAAAGCGCCAAGGTTTCACTTTCTTGCATAATGGGAATTCCTTGATTAAGTATTTTGAGCCCTAAAAACATGATGCCAAAACCCATAAGGGCATTCCCTGCACCTATCACTGTCTTCTTTTTTGCCGAATGGCTAATTGCAAAACCTAATCCTAATATGGGTAATGCGATTTCTGTAAGTTTAAATTTAAAATTAAAGGCCATCAATTGTGCTGTTATTGTTGTACCGATATTCGCACCATAAATAATACTGACAGCTTGGGACAGCTTCATAAGCCCGGCGTTTACAAAGCCTACGGTAAGAACCGTAATCGCCGTACTGCTTTGTACCAGTGTTGTCAAAAAAATGCCGACTAAAAACGCTCCCCATGCCTTGCTTGTGAATGCCGAAAGCATCTTTTTCATCATTTCACCGGATGCTTTTTGCAAGCCTTCACCCATCATATTTACGCCATACATCAGTAAAGCAGTACCGCCTATTATACCAAAAATTAATTCTTGCATATGTCCCCCCATAAATTTTATCAATTATTTTTTGTAGGCTTCGCAATGCAATTTAAGATTAGGAGCACTGCGAGGCCTACTATATTAATACCTTCTTTTAAATTTTGAAAGAAGGTAGGTTGCTATAACCACAATCAAAAGTAATATACCTGTCAGAATCATATATGCCGGTTCAGTAGCGTTTTCAGTAGCTGTGTTGCCTTGCGTATTTGCCCCGCCCTGTCTGCCCGGGACATCCGGCCCGGGAAAATTATCACGATTATCCCGATTTTCAAAACCGCTTTCAGAGAAATTTTTAGACATTTCCTCCAACTGATCAATTCCCTCGTCATCCAAGCCTAAAGCTGAAAGCTTTTCTCGAACTTCATCGCTTATTTGTCCGCCACTTTCTTGTAATATGGTCATGACCTCTTGCATTTTGGACATATCAGGCATTTCTTCGGGATTCCCGAATCTGTTTGCACCCTCTTGCTCATCTCTAACTTTCGGCCGTGCTTGGCCACCCGATTCATCTTGTCCATCGAGTTCTCCTTGAGCATCTAATTCGCCTTGGGCACCCATCTCGCCTTGGGCACCCGCCTCGCCTTGGGCACCTGCCTCGCCTTGCCGATTTTGATCAACCGGCCGATCACGGTCTTCTTGGCTACCCTGATTATCTCTGTTTCGGCCCCCGCCTCCGTTCATAAAGCTGCCTAAATCGGACAGATTGATGCCGTCACCGCTAATCAGAGAATCTTTATTTGCATTTTGTCCTTCTGTAGTTGAAGGTATAGTGCCATTTAGTTGCCCCTCTATACTTTGAGCCCGCAATGCCCCAAGCTCTTTTAATATTGGCAAGGAAGCCGTATACTCTTCATAAGTAGTAAAGGATGTAGTATCATTTTTTACATAATCGTTAATTTTTGCATCCAAAGCATTTATGGTTTCCTCAAAGATACCGCTATTAAAATATCCGTCAACAATTTGATTCAGATATTCATGATATTTTTCCTTGTATTCCGGCACTTCAAGAAGCTTGCTTATAAGAGGCCTGTCCTCCATGCTAACTCCGCTCACCGGTGTATCAATGGGGAAATTGATAGTGTCGCTTGCATTGCCTCCCTGAAATCCACCGAAAGATAAGTTATAATCCCAGGGCAATATACTGATCTTTCCATCATGTTCATAGATATAATAATTTTGAGCCATGGAAGATGAATAACTGTCAAGGTTGACTAATACAGTATGTGCTGCCAAATAACGCAATATCTCGTCCACATCGAAATACTGTTCTAAATTTGTTCCTTCATTTAGATTTTTAATAGCCGTAATTACCC
>JAAYQC010000204.1 GCA_012519515.1 Bacteroidales bacterium
AATTTGAAAAAACTCCCCAGCAGGTTATCCGTTGGAGGGCTTCAACGAATGGTGTGTCGGACCAGCAGACAATTTCGCGCGTTACAGAAGCAGATCTGCAGGCTGTTTCCGATCATCTCAGGAATAAATACGGCTACGAAACAGGTTCGTTCAAGAATTTTCCGGCCGATGAGTCAAACCTGAAATATCTTGCACGAATCGACTGGAACATCACCGATGCCCATAAACTGAGCATCCGCTATAATCACACCAAAAACACTGCGTGGAATCCGCCCAATGGAAACTCAACCGACGGAAGCTACCGCGACAGGAATAAGTACCGCGTGGGCGAGTACTCTTTCTCCTTTGCAAATTCAATGTATTCGCAGGACAATATCGTTAATTCCGGATCGCTTGAGTTGAACAGCCGTTTCTCAAACAGCGTGTCAAATCAGCTGCTTGTCACTTATTCCGACATCCAGGACGTGCGCGGATCGACTTCCTCGCCTTTCCCTTTCATCGACATTATGAGCGGTGATATTGCAGTTGGACCGGCTGCCCTTGATCCTTACATCTCAGCAGGATATGAACTCTTTACCTGGAACAATGGCGTTAAGAACAAGGTTATCACAGCTACCGACAACTTCACCTATTATCTTAATGCTCACAAGCTGACAGCCGGTGTCAGCTTTGAATACCAGATGGCCGACAATAACTACATGCGCAGCGGAACAGGTTACTACCGCTACTACAGTCTCAGTGATTTCCTGAACGGAGCAGCACCGGTCGACTTTGCCCTGACCTACGGAACCAACGGTAATCTTGTTCCTTCAAATGCCGTTAAATTCAATCAGATTGGAGCCTATGTACAGGATGAGTGGAACCCGGTTCAGAACTTCAAGCTTACCGTCGGATTACGGGCGGATAACCTTTCGTTTATCGACGACATAATGACAAACAACGCCATCAAGGAACTCGACTTCGGTGGAAGGCACATCGATACAGGAGAATGGCCTAAATCAAGAATCAATCTGTCGCCCCGCGTTGGATTTACATGGGACATTAATTCAGATAAATCGATCGTGCTGCGCGGAGGATCAGGTATCTTCACCGGCCGTCTGCCGCTGGTGTTCTTCACCAACATGCCCTCCAATGCCGGTATGAACCAGATATTGATGAAATTGCAGACCCGCTTCAATAATCTGGGTATACCCACTTCAGTCGACCCGAGACTGGCACTGCTGGCAGGTGATATCATTACCGATGTTGATGAAATGATCGACAGGCTCGGCTTCCAGACAGTGGTAACCCCCCAGGATGGCAGCGTACCAAGTTCAATCGCCGGAGTGGATCCTGATTTCAGAATGCCGCAGGTGTGGAAATCTTCACTGGCTGTCGATTATAAAGTACCTGTTGAATTCCCGCTCTCAGTAACCGCCGAAGGAATGTTCACAAAGAACATCAATGCCGTGATGATTGAGAATTACGCTGTCAGGCACCCTGCATCGACATGGGCAAGATTTGCAGGACCCGACAAGCGTTACATTTACCCGGCCGACTACCTCTACAACAGTACTGTAAAGGACGCCTGCGTTCTTGTAAATACAAACAAGGGTTACGGCTACACATTCAATGTGACTGTCAATACCGAGCCTGTGAATAACCTCGACCTGATGCTTGCCTATACCAGGACTGAAATGAAGGAATTGTCAGGAATGCCCGGCAGCAACGCGAACTCGGCATGGGTAGGTGTTTACTCGGTTGACGGACCCAACGTTCCGACCGTTCAGAGATCACAGTACGTAGTGCCCGACAGGGTAACGGGATCTTTGTCATACCGCATTCCTTACCTGAACGACCATATGGCATCCACCATAAGCCTGTTCTACTCAGGTTTCACACCTTACGGTAACTCATATACATACAGCAACGACATGAACGGCGATGCAGTTACTACCGACCTGATTTACATACCGAAACAGAGAGGTGAAGTTTCATTCGTCACTGCTGCCGACGAAAATGCCTTCTTCGCATTCATGGAACAGGATCGTTATCTGAAAAAGCATAAGGGAGAATATGCTGAAGCCTATGCCGCACGTGCACCATGGGTTAGCAGGCTTGACCTCCGCTTTGTTCAGGATTTCTCGGTTAAAGCCGGTAATACAAGGAACACACTGCAGCTGAGTCTCGACCTGCTCAATGCAGCAAACCTTATCAATTCAAAGTGGGGTGTTTACAAGAATATGGCCGTCAGTAACTACGGATCAATCCTGAAGTATGAAGGCAGGGATGCGGACGATGTTCCGACCTACTCGATGGTGAAGGTTAAGGATGCCTATCCGACCAAAACCTACGACACATACCTGAACATCGGTCAGTGCTGGATGCTGCAGCTTGGTCTTCGCTACATCTTTAACTAAAATTAAGCATTCAACTGTAAAGGGCGCCTCTGAGCAGGCGCCTTTTTTTTCTACAGATTATTTAGCTGCTCGAAGACGGCACATTCCTCAAACTTCTTCAAGCTTCTAATAATTAGGCCGATTGGAGGCCCTAATGTTAATAGCTATAGGTTCACCAAACGTAAATAACTGATTGACAAATAGATACATTTAAGTTAATAACTCAAGCTTGAAATGTTGATAACCTTGATTTTTTAATCTTGCATTGAGACGGAGGCTTGGCTATTTTAGCGATTACCCGCTTAAAAAATCAACGGTCGTATAATAGTAACATAATCAAAGCTTAACAGATTTATATTTTTTTCAAAATGGGAGATCTATTTGTTCAGGAGTCAGTCATCACATCAGAAAAGGCAGAAAATGTAAAAACATCAGAAAATGGGAAAAGAACCGAATTGAAGGATCCTGACAAACTGTTGGCCGTGAAGAAACCGGAAAAAAAGACCTATACCCATGAAGAAGCCGTTAATGCCAGCGTTGAGTATTTCAATGGCGATGAGTTGGCTGCAAGGGTATGGGCAAACAAGTATGCCCTGAAAGATTCTTTCGGAAACCTTTATGAACTTACCCCCGATGATATGCATCGCAGGCTTGCCCGGGAGATCCGCAGGATAGAACTCAAATATAAGAACCCTCTCCCTGAGGAGCTGATATACAGTGTTCTCAAGGATTTTAAATACATAGTGCCACAGGGAGGGCCAATGACCGGCATCGGCAACGACTACCAGATCGCATCCCTTTCGAACTGCTTCGTGATAGGCAACGAAGGTATAGCTGACTCTTACGGCGGAATAATGAAGATCGACCAGGAACAGGTTCAGCTGATGAAAAGACGTGGCGGAGTCGGACATGACCTTTCGCATATCAGACCAAAGGGATCACCCGTGCTGAACAGCGCACTTACTTCAACAGGCGTTGTACCTTTTATGGAGAGATATTCAAACTCAACCCGTGAGGTGGCACAGGACGGAAGACGGGGAGCGCTGATGCTCTCAATATCCATAAAGCACCCCGACAGCGGCAAGTTTATCGATGCCAAAATGGAAAGTGGAAAGGTCACAGGCGCAAACGTATCGGTAAAAATAACCGACGAATTCATGAAAGCCGTTGAAAATAAAACCGTTTTCCGCCAGCAATACCCTATTGATTCAGATAACCCCAGATTCGTCAGGGACGTGGATGCCCTCCAGCTTTGGAACAAGATAATACACAATGCATGGAAATCGGCCGAACCGGGAGTCCTTTTCTGGGATACAATAATAAAGGAAAGCATTCCCGACTGCTATGGCGATCTTGGTTTTACAAGTGTGTCAACGAATCCTTGCGGCGAAATCCCCCTCTGTCCCTACGACAGCTGCCGGCTCCTGGCAATAAACCTTTATAGCTATGTGATGGACCCCTTTACCGATAAGGCTGAATTCAATTTTGAACTGTATAAGGAACATGTGGGACTTGCCCAGCGACTGATGGACGACATCATCGATCTCGAACTTGAAAAAATTGATGCTATACTGGCAAAGATAGAGGCCGATCCGGAAGCTGAAGAACTGAAAATGGTTGAAAAGAATCTCTGGCTGAATATCAAAAAGAAATCAGAACAGGGAAGAAGAACCGGAATCGGTATTACAGCAGAGGGCGATATGCTTGCCGCACTCGGACTGAGATATGGCAGCGAGGAAGCGATCGACTTTTCTGTCGAAGTGCATAAGACCCTTGCTCTCGAAGCATACAAGTCATCCACTTACCTTGCAAAGGAAAGAGGTCCGTTCTCCATTTTCGATGCCGAAAGAGAAATGAACAATCCGTTCATAATCAGGCTAAAAGATGCCGATCCGGTTATGTACAAAAACATGGTCAAATACGGCCGCCGAAATATTGCCCTTCTTACTATAGCCCCGACAGGCACTACAAGCCTGATGACACAAACCACCTCCGGCATCGAACCTGTTTTCTCGGTGTTCTACAAGCGCCGCAGAAAAGTGAACCCGAACGACAAGAACGTGAAGGTTACATTTAAAGATGAGGTGGGTGATTCATGGGAGGAATTCATAGTATTTCATCATAAATTCGTCGACTGGCTGATAATGAAAGGTTATGATCCCGATCAGGTTACACGCATGAGTGACGAGGAAATCAATGCTATAATAGAAAAATCACCCTACTACAAGGCAACGGCAAACGATGTCGACTGGCTGGCAAAGGTGCGCATGCAGGGAGCTATCCAGAAATGGGTCGACCATTCAATAAGCGTTACAATTAACCTGCCTTCGGATGTTAAGGAGGAACTGGTAAGCGAACTTTACATGACTGCCTGGAAATCGGGATGCAAAGGCGCCACAGTCTACCGCGACGGATCACGCGACGGGGTCCTGTTGGCCGGTAAAAATATCACCAGGACCGAAAGGCCGAAACGTCCGAAAGTTCTTGATTGCGACGTTATCCGTTTTAACATCAACGATGAAAAATGGGTTGCATTCGTTGGCCTTAAAGATGGAAGACCTTATGAGATCTTCACAGGTTTGGCTGATGAGGAGATCTACCCGATCCCGAAAACCATAGTCAAGGGTAAGATCATAAAGGTAAAAGTGGATGACGGCAAAACAAGATACGACTTCCAGTACACCGATAAATACGGATACAAGAAGATCTTTGAGGGACTGTCACATATGTTCAAGCCAGAATACTGGAATTATGCCAAGCTTATATCCGGAGTTCTCCGCCACGAAATGCCGATCCAGGATGTGGTGAACCTGGTTCAGTCGCTGAAACTCGACAGCGAATCGATAAACAACTGGAAAAACGGTGTCGAGAGAGCGCTCAAGAAATACATACCAAACGGCACCAAAGCGAAAGGGAAATGCGCTGAATGCAATTCCCACAACCTGGTGTACGAAGAAGGCTGCCTGATCTGCAAGGATTGCGGATCATCAAGATGCGGCTGATTGTTTTCAGGAAACCCTGCTGAAGGTTTTACCACCTGCCTCCTAAAGTTCAGAGGAGGTTTTGCAGTTATTTGATCACCTGTAGTTCCCTGCCTATCTTCTCAAAAGCTGCTATAGCCTTGTCGAGATGCTCCTTTTCATGGGCTGCAGAAAGCTGAACCCTTATCCTGGCCTCGCCTTTCGGAACAACCGGGTAATAAAAACCCGTGACATAAATGCCTTCATTCAGCAAACGGGCTGCCATCTCCTGAGAGAGTCTGGCGTCGTAAAGCATCACCGCACAGATGGCCGACTGGGTGGGTTTGATGTCAAATCCGGCATTCATCATCTTTTCCAGGAAGTATTTAGTGTTGAAATGCAGCTTATCCTGGAGTTCATTGGTCTCTGTCATCATCCCTATCATCCTGATGCCGGCAGCGGCAACAAGAGGAGGTATTGAATTGCTGAAGAGATAAGGACGTGAGCGCTGTCGCAGCATCTCAATTATTTCCTTCTTACCCGTGGTGAATCCGCCGATAGCCCCGCCAAAAGCCTTGCCAAGAGTACCGGTTATGATCTCTATCTTTCCCTTGAGATTGTAAAGTTCGGTAACCCCGCGGCCCGTATCACCTACAACACCTGCTGAATGCGATTCGTCAACCATTATCATGGCATTGTACCTGGTGGCAAGCTCATGGATTTTATCAAGCGGCGCTACATTGCCGTCCATAGAGAATACGCCGTCGGTCACTATCAGCCTGAAGCGTTGGGCCTGAGCCTCTTTGAGCTTTTCCTCCAGGTCGTTCATATCTGCATTGGCATACCTGTAGCGCTGGGCTTTGCAGAGCCTCACACCGTCGATGATGGATGCATGGTTGAGCGCATCCGATATGATCGCATCTTCAGCAGTGAGAAGAGGCTCAAAGACTCCGCCATTGGCGTCGAAACAGGATGCATACAGGATCGTGTCCTCGGTACCGAAAAAATCTGCCAGCTTTTGTTCCAGCTCCTTGTGGAGATCGCCCGTGCCGCAAATGAAACGGACCGACGACATTCCGTAACCATGAGTGTCAAGAGCTTTCTGTGCAGCTTCAACCAGTTTCTCATTGGCTGAAAGCCCAAGATAATTGTTCGCACAGAAATTAAGAACCTTCTGACCCGTGTCAAGCCTGATCTCAGCCCCCTGGGGCGATACTATGACTCTTTCATCCTTGTACAGACCGGCTTCCCTGATTTCGTTGAGAAGCTGAACGAGATGCTGCTGATAATCTTTATACATGGTATTGTTAGTTTAGTTGAAAGTTGAAAGTGAAAAGCAATACATAATACATCGCCTATAATACATAATACATTGTCTTGCAGTCTTGCGGTCTTGCAGTCTTGCGGTCTCTTCCTCTCTTAGTCTCTGCGCCCTGTGCTCTGTGCCCTGTGCGATGTGTCCTGCGGTTTCTTCCTCCCGTCGTCTCTTAGTCCTGAACCTTGCATCATTTACTAATTGCTAATTGTTCATTGATA
>JAAYQC010000245.1 GCA_012519515.1 Bacteroidales bacterium
ATAGTACATGGTCGGTTTGAAACCTAGAAGCAACGGAGCCACAGGGTTTAAATCCAAGGAAAAACTTCCAGACTGCGCTTTAAAATTCCCTGCAGGTAAGCAATGATAATTCCGTAATTTGTGATAGGCACACGCTGGTCCAAGGCGCATTGCATCCGGTAATTCACTTCCCGTCGGTTTAACATGCAGCCGCCGCAGTGTACCACCAGCTTGTATTCAGAGAGGTGATCCGGGAATCCCTGGCCGCTGGTGAAGTGAAAGTCGAGCCGTGCCCCCGTGTGTCCCGCGATCCATTTCGGAAGCTTTACCGTGCCGATGTCGTCGCACTGGCGGTGGTGGGTGCAGCCCTCGGCGATCAGCACCCGGTCGCCGTCCCCGAGCGCGTCCAGTGCGGCTACGCCCTGCGTCAGCTGGTCCAGGTCGCCCTTGAAGCGGGCGAACAACATGGAAAACGAGGTGAGGGGCACCGAATCGGAGGTATGCTGGGCCACATAGGGGAAGATCTGGGAATCGGTCACCACGAGTGCGGGCGGTTTCCCCAATGCGTTCAGCGCTGCTTCATATTCCCTGTCGCGGCACACCAGCGGCATCGCACCGCCGTCCAAGAGATCGCGGATCACCTGCTGCTGGGGCAGGATCAGCCGCCCCTTGGGCGCGGCGTCGTCGATGGGTACCACCAGAATGGCAGTGTCGCCCGGGCGCACCAGGTCACGGACGAGGGGACGCGCCGTTTGCGCGGGGCGCAGCTGGGCCAGCGCCTGCCGCAGCCGGTCCACACCTTCGCCGGTCAGCGCACTCACGGGCAGCCATGTGGCGCCCCATTCCGCGGCCTGACTCCCCCATTCCCGATTCGGTGTGCCCAGATCGGCCTTGTTGAGGGCGATCACGATGGGCTTGCCCAGCCCGTGTATCTCGCTGAGGAACCGGCGCTCCTCCCCGGTGGGCGGCATCTGGCTGTTAGCCACAAAGAGCACGATGTCGGCGCGCCGCAGCTCCCGCATCGCCCTCGACACCCGCAGCTGTCCCAGCGCCGTGTCGTCGTCCAACCCGGCTGTGTCGATCAGCACCACCGGCCCCAGCGGCAGCAGCTCCATCGCTTTTTTCACCGGATCGGTGGTGGTGCCGCTCTGCTCGGACACGATGGACACCGTCTGTCCCGTCATTGCGTTGATCAAACTGGATTTTCCCACGTTGGCCCGGCCAAAAATCGCGATGTGTGTGCGGCTGGCTTCGGGGCTTTGGTTCATGGACATGGTATCGCCTCCTCGGGAGAGTGGTTATAGGGGACGATGCTTCCTATAGATAGTACGGGGTGGTCTCTTGCCGGAAATCCTGATGATCTCCCCTGGACAGGTCGGGTTCGTAGCCGGCTGCCCGAATGGATTGCAGCATCTGTTGCAGTCCCTCCTCCGTCCCGTCGTCGATGCCGATCTTGCCGTCGTACAGCAGGTAACCACCCCGTTGCCCGATGGGCGTGAGGTTGGGCATCAACACGTTTGCCCCCGCGGCCAGGCCCAGCCCACGACCGTCTTGGGCCAGCGTGCCCAGGGCGGTGGTGGCGGGCAGCAGCACGCTGGGCAGCAGTACGCGGGTGAGCGCCAGCATGGTGAGCGTCAGGGACAGGCTGCCTGGGGTTTCCCGGGCAAACGGCGTCTGAGACTGGGGCAGAAACGGCCCGATGCCTACCATGTGAGGCTGCAGTTCCCGGAGAAACAGCAGATCTTCGGCCAATATTTCATGGGTCTGGCCGGGGCTTCCCACCATAAAGCCCGCGCCCACCTGATACCCCAGCTCCCTCAGCCTAAATAGGCAACGCTTGCGGGAAGAAAGCGTTTGCCCGGGGGGATGCAGCCGCGCGAAGTGGGCATCGTCGGCGGTCTCATGGCGCAGCAGGTAGCGGTCGGCGCCCGCTTCCTTCAGTGCGCGGAAAAGATCCGCCGGAAGCTCGCCGAGGGACAGCGTGATCGCTGCGTCGGGCATCTCCCCCTTGATCCTGGCCACCAAGAGCACCATGCGCTCTCCCTGATAGTAGGCGTCCTCGCCGCCCTGCAGCACGAAGGAACGCAGCCCGCGCCGATACCCGTCCCGTACGCAGTTCAGTATCTGGTCGGCGTCCAACCGGTAGCGCCGGATCCGGCGGTTGCTTTTCCGCAAGCCGCAGTAGTAGCAGTCCATGCGGCAGTGGCTGGAAAATTCCACCAATCCGCGAAGGATCACGCGCCGCCCATAGTGCCGGTCCCGAAACAGCGCCGCTTCCCGCAGCAGCGCCGGATCCGGCGCGTTTTGGTTGCGGGCGATCAGCGCTGCCAGTTCCGCCTTACCCATCCTGTGAACCATATCATACATACAGGTCGCGTGCGCCTGCTTTGATGGCTTCGATGTTGTGCTTGGTGGTCTCCCGCATGGCCTCGCTTTTGATGTTGGGGAGTTGCAGCGCGATCAGTCGCTCGGTCTTGCGCTTGAATTCTTCGCTGCCGTAGTCGCAGGCATACTCCTGCAGCGTCACCAACGCATTCGGCAGGCATACGTTCTTGATGTTGCCGGTCTTGGCGAGGCTCATGAACCGGTCCCCCGTCCTGCCCTTGCGGTAGCAGGCGGTGCAAAAGCTGGGCACCACGCCCTGATCCAGCAGCCAGTCGATCACTTCGGAGGCCGGGCGGTTGTCCGCCAACTCGAATTGGGTCGACTTGTGTTCACGCTTCTGATAGCCGCCCACCTCCACCGTGGAACCGCCGCTGATCTGGGAGATGCCGATCTGAAGCAGCTTCTTTCGCATCTCCAGCGACTCGCGGGTGGAGATGATGATGCCCGTATAGGGGACCGCCAGCCGAAGCACCGCCACCAGCTTCAGGAAATCCTCGTCGGTGGGGATGTATCGGGCTACGCCCAGGTCGGCGCCGTCGGCTTTCTGGATGCGCGGCACCGAGATCGTGTGAAAACCCACCCCGTACTCCTTTTCCAGGTGCTCGCCATGCATCATCAACGCAATCACTTCGAAGCGATAGTCATACAGACCGAACAGCACGCCCGCGCCCACGTCGTCGATGCCGCCCTGCATCGCGCGGTCAAACGCAGTCAGGTGGTAGAAATAATCCTTTTTCGGCCCCCCCGCATGCACCGCCTCGTAGGTCGGTCGGTGGTAGGTTTCCTGGAACAGGATGTAGGTGCCGATGCCCGCTTCATGCAGTGCCCTGTAGTCCTCCACGGTGGTGGCGGCGATGTTCACATTGCAGCGCCGGATATCGCCGTTTTCGAATTTCATGTCGTAGATGGTCTTGAGCACATCCAGCACGTACTCGATGGGGCAGTTGACCGGATCCTCCCCCGCCTCCACCGCCAGGCGCTTGTGGCCCATGGCCTCCAGCAGACGCACCTCCTCGCGCACCTCGTCCAGGGTCAGCTTCTTGCGCTCATACTTGTGGTTGCAGTTGAAGCCGCAGTACAGGCAGTTGTTCACGCAGTGGTCCGAGATGTACAGCGGCGCAAACAGCACGATGCGGTCGCCGTAGATGTGGTGTTTGATTTTATTCGCGATCTGAAAGATGCGCTGGATATGATCCGGACTATGGGTGGAGATCAGGCAGGCCACCTCCTGGTGGGTCAGCCCTTCCAACCGGTCAGCCTTGTCCAGGATGCGGGTCATCTCCTCGTCAGGGGTGTTTTTCGCGACATCCAGCAGTCCGTAAATGGAATCATGGTCGATAAAAGGCGCGTCAAATCCGTAATGCTTCATGGTGATTCCTCCCTTTTCAGGCTCTATGGCGATGCATTACAACGATTCACGCGCCGTGCAGATTCAGTTTTCCTGGCGGCTCACTCTACGCACACGCCTTCCCGCGCGATGGATGCCTTGACTGTCACGCCCGGGAGCTTGCCCAGCTTTCCGGTGAAGCTGTTGATGTGGTCCAGTTCCGCCACCACCGTGAGGGAGATCAGCGCCACACTGCCCTCAAACGGGATGCCCATGCGCCCGCGGATGATGTCGCCATAGTCCGAGACGATTTCGTTGAACTGGCGCTGTGTCTCCCTGGGGTGATCCAGGATCACGCTGATGTTTGCAGCTCGCTTCATTGGAGGTTCCTCCTTTCCGTGGGTGTCCGGCGATAAAAAATCTCTTTGGCGCGGTCGCCAAAGAGATGAAGCCGGCACGTTTCGGCATCACCTTCGGAATCAGACCGCTCTTCTTCCCTCAGGTTTGTGCTGGTGATGGACCATGTCACGCGGCGAAAGAGATCCTCGCACCGCATGAATCGTTGTTCAATGGCATCATATCACAGGAGCCGGCGTTTGTCAATGGGCATTTTTGCGGGGGACCGGAGAGGCAGGGCTGCGAGGGCAGATAAGCCCTGAACCGGTCTTTTTTCCTGTTGTCAAGGGGAGGACGATTTGATATAATATGCTTGTTGTCCATGGTTACCAGACGGGAGGCTGGGATGCAATGCAAGAACGCCAGGACCCGCCCCTGTCCCGCACACGCGAGGCCGAAACCATCCTGCGGGACGCGGATGGCTACGAGGAGGGCATCGAACGCATCCGCGGCGCGCTGATGGGGGATACCATCCGGGAATATTTTGCTGCGCTGCTTGACCGCCACGGACTGACCGTCGCGGAGGCAGTGAAGCGCGCCGACCTGGACAAGGACTTTGGACGGCAGATCCTGATCGGCGAGCGCATGGCGCGGCGCGATTACTACATCCGGCTGGCCATCGGCATGGGGCTCAGTTTCCCGGAGACCCAGAGCATGCTGAATTTCGTGGGACATGGCCCAATCTACGCGGTGCGCGAACGCGACGCCGCGATTTTGTATGCCATCCAGCGCGGCTACAACCTGATGCAAACCCAGTACCTGCTGGACGAGCATAACCTGCCCGTGTTGGGCGACCCCGACCCGGAGACGGGTGGCTACAGCGATCCGCTCTCCACCCACGAGGCCGAACACCAGGTGCGCGAAGCCCAGGATTTCGGCGAGCTGCGGGAAGAGATCGGGGATTTTTTCGTACGTGCCAGCGTGAACGAATATTTTGAAACCATGCTGAGCGCGCGGGGGATGAGCCGGGCGCAGGCGCTGGAGCGCGCCGGGATCAAGCAGAGCATTGGGTTTCAACTGCTGAATGGGACCCGTACCGCCAAGAACCGCGATGTGTATGTGCGGCTGGCGCTGGCGCTCTCTCTGACGCTGGACGATACGCAGCGCATGCTGAAATTTTTGAAGAAAGGCGAGCTGTATCCGCTGAGGGAACGGGACGCGGCGCTGGTTTTCTGTCTGGCTCATGGTTATTCCATCGAGGAGACCAACCGGCTACTCCTGGACAACGGCCTGGGCGAATTGTGATATGTATTTTTCGGACTGTGCATTTTGCTCGCCACCACGGCCCGGGGATGGGGTAAGATGGAACCATCAAACGAAGGAAGTGAGGGGTTCCATGATGAAGACGATGATAAAGGCGATGTTTCTGGTCTGCCTGCTGCTGGCTGTCCTGCCGATGGCCCTGGCCGGCACCGGCACGATCGAGATGCCCGTACCCGGCCCGGGCGAGACGCTGTACTTGGGCACCGCCCAGTTTGAACAGGCGGGCTCCTTTGAGATGGCGTTTGTGCTGGGTGCGGATGGGGCGACCATCCGTGACGTGACCATCCTGATGAAGGATGTGTCGATCGCCGTGG
>JAAYQC010000205.1 GCA_012519515.1 Bacteroidales bacterium
GATGTTTTCCATGGCAGCCTGACGACCTACATCGGGTTTGCTTCCAGCACCGCGGCCTTCGGTAATGGAGGCTCCAAGCTGAACCTTCACGGGAACCTGGCTCCTGGCAAGAGCCTGATGGTCGGTGTTGCAGACCACAAAGTTTACATCCTTGATGCCCTTTTCAAACATGTGATTCACCGCGTTGTTTCCCCCGCCACCTATTCCTATAACCTTAATAATGGATGACTTCTCAACGGGAAGGTCAAAATATATCAAATCATCTTCCATACTTTCTCTTTTTTGATTGTTAATGAACAGCATAACATTCCATCAAATAACACTTGTCAGTTGATAGTCTGATCTTCCACCTCGAACATCCTTGTGATCATCTGCTTGATCTTCTCTGTTAACGGAACCTTGTCATTGGATCCGGATTCAGTCGCCTGGTCTTCCTCCCGGTCATCAATATGTTCGTTTTCAAGTTTCTCGCTGCCAGGCCTTTTGGTCCTAACATAATCATCCTTGTTTCCGGCTTCAAATGATTTCTTGTAAGTGGTAAGGTGATCAAAGCCCCTCAGGATAAGTCCGACCGCGGTAGCATACATGGGCTGGTTCAGCTCATCTTTAGCCTTCCCTGCAAGGTGCTCATTGGGATAGCCTATCCTTACATCCATGGCTGTTCGGAAATTCATAAGCTGGGGAAGATGCTTCAGCATAGCTCCGCCTCCTGTTATTACAATTCCTGCAGCCAGTTTATCGGCATAACCCGAGTTCTGTATCTCGAAATTCACTATTTCTATTATCTCCTCCATCCTCGATTGGATGATCCCGGCAAGGCTCCTGAAGGATATCTCCTTGGGATTCCTGCCGCTGATGCCGGGAATGGCAACAACCTTGTCTTCAGGGGCAATATCCCTGAGTGCCGAACCATACTGTATCTTGAGCTGCTCGGCATGCCTTTCGAGTATCGCGCATCCTTCCTTTATATCGCTGGTGATCACATTTCCTCCAAAAGGTATCACAGCGGTATGCCTGATGGTATTGTCGTAATAGACAGCCAGGTCGGTTGTACCGCCGCCTATATCGACCAGCACCACTCCGGCTTCCTTCTCGTCATCGGTAAGCACCGCATCGGCAGAAGCCAGAGGTTCAAGGATCAGATCCTTAAGTTTCAGATCGGCCCTCTGAACACACCTTTCAATGTTTTTGGCCGCGGCAACACGGCCAATGACAATGTGGAAATTGGCTTCAAGCTGATGGCCGCAGATACCGATGGGATTCTTTATCCCCGGTTCATTGTCGATAATGAAAACCTGGGGAATGACATGGATGATCTCCTCTCCCATTTCAACATGTATCTTGTACATGTCTTCAATAAGCCTGAAAACCTCATCCTTCTTAATTTCAGTATCGAAGTCGTCGCGCATCCTCGAGCCGCGGGTCTTGATGCTTCTGATGTGCTGCCCCGCGATGCCCACGAAGACTTCGTGAAATACAATTCCCGTTGTTTTCTGAACATCGTCAACGGTTGCCTGAATGGCATTTACAGTCTCTTCAATGTTCTGCACAACTCCTCTCCTTACACCGGTTGAAGGAGCCTTGCTGATTCCGAGAATCTCTATTTTTCCGTTCTCGTTCTTCCTGCCGACAATGGTCACAATCTTTGTGGTTCCAATGTCGATTGCTGCTACATACTGTTCCTTTTTGCTCATAGTCTGATATATGGATTTTTTCTTATCTCTTCCTGCATACTATCTGGTCCTTGTAAGCAAGGTTTATCAATGAATACTTGTCCCACCCCACTTCGGGCAGAACTTTATCGTAAAACACTCTCAGGTATCTCAGCTTGTCCTGAAATTCCTCAGGACTTCCGAGATGGATAACATGATTGCCCACCCTGGGTATCAAGTCTATCTCGTCGTGCATGTCGACATAGATCTGATCAATCTGGGCCGACCAGAAGCCGTCCCTGTTTATATGATCGACCAGATAGAAAATATCCTTCAGTATTGAATTCTTTATGCTCGTATCCAGGACGCTGACACCGCTAAGCATTGCCTGGCTGATATTTATATTTCCCCCGACTATATGAAGCCTCGGGGTGTAAAGGTTTCTTCTCCTCATGACAACACCTTCGTCGTCGATATAATAGTCGCCTCCGTTTGAAGGCATCACCCTCATGACCGGAGTGCGCTGGTCGGCAACTATATGCAATACACCGTCTATCGAAATGTAGACCTCAGCGCTTTTAAGTTCCCTGAATCCGCTCATTGTCTCCTCAATGGCGTCTATATTGATATCCTTCACCGTCTTTCCGACCAGGCTGCCATGCCTGTTCAGGACGGTGTTCATTATATCCCTTTTCGTAACAAAATAATAGTCGGCCGAATCAACTATCTTTATTTCTATCCTCTTGCAAACCTTTGTATTATGCCAGTGGGAATACCAGACCGGCGCTATTGCAAGGTATAGCGACGGAATAAGCAACAATATCCTCACTGCTATTTTCATTTCTTTCTGCTGCCGATTAGTTTCTTTTCTATGGGTTCCACAAGCCTGTCAATGTCTCCGGCGCCGATGGTAACCAGCACGTCAAGACTATCCGGATCAAGAATGCCGGGAATGTCTCCGGGCTTCAGAAGCTTCTTCTCGGGCAACTTCATCCTGGAGAATATCATCTCCGAGTCAACACCCGGGATAGGCAATTCCCTCGCGGGATACACGGGAAGAAGTATTACCTCATCCAGTTCGTCGAGGATGGCTGCAAAGCCGTCGGCATGATCGCGGGTGCGCGAGAAAAGATGAGGCTGGAAAATACCGGTGATCTTTCTTCCCCCGAAGTACTCCCTCAAATTGGAGATGCATGCCCGTATCTCCTCAGGATGATGGGCATAATCGTCGATATATGCCAGACCCGGGAGATTGAGCCTTACGTCGAATCTCCTCCTCACCCCCTGGAAGCCTCTGACTGCAGGCCTTATCTCGTCAACACTCACTCCACAGTTGAGGGCAAGGGCAACGGCTGCAGTGAGGTTTTCTATATTGACAATTCCGGGGAAAGGAAACTCCAGATCTTCCAGAACAATGTCAGGAGTCTGAATAGTGAAATAATACATGTTTCCCTCACGCCTTACCCCGTAATACCTGTAATCGGCTTCCGGCTCCGGGCCATAGCTAAAGCCTCTGACTCCTCCAGGGATCTCTATCTTGTCCCTTATTTTATAGTTTATAATGAGAGTTCCCCCCTTCCTGATCTTGGAACAGAACACGTTGTAAGCCTTTATCATCGACTGATGATCGCCGTAAATGTCGAGATGATCCGCATCCACGGAAGTGACAACCGCCATAAGGGGACTCAGCCGGTGGAAGGATCTGTCATACTCGTCAGCCTCCATAACAATGTACCTGCCCTGGCCGGGAATCAGGTTCGAACCGTAATTCTTTGATATCCCGCCGAGAAATGCAGTGCAATCGACACGCGACTGTTTAAGAAGGTGGGCTGTCATGGTCGACAAGGTTGTCTTACCGTGGGTTCCGGCTATTGCCACCGTATCGCCCGTAGCAGAGATCTCTCCCAGTATTTCCGATCTTTTGTAGATCCTGTACCTGTTCCCGCGGAAATATGAAAGTATTTTATTCGTGGGAGGAATGGCCGGTGTGTAAACCACTATTACCCTTTCCCTGAACTTAATGTCGCCGAACAAAGGCGGCAGCTCCTTCAGCGAATCTTCATAGGTGATCAGGCAGCCCTTTTCAGCAAGAGAACGTGTAATTGATGATTCGGACCTGTCGTAGCCGCCGGTGAGAAAGCCTTCCTGCTCATAGTAAAGAGCAAGGGCACTCATGCCGATACCTCCGATGCCGACAAAGTATATTCCGTCTATGGTTCTCAGGTCAATCATCCCTCCATCAGTTTAATAAGTTCAGATGCTATGCGGACATCAGCATCCCTTTCCGCCATCATTGCAATATTCCGCGACAGTTTTTCTCTTTCCTCCTTATCGGAAACAAGTCTAAGGACTTCTTTCAGAAGCAATTCAGAAACCTCCGAATCGGACACCACGATAGCTGCATCCCTTGAGCCGAGTGCCATGGCGTTTTTAGTCTGGTGATCCTCGGCCACATTGGGTGAGGGTATAAGTATTACAGGTTTCCCCACCAGGCACAATTCCGAAATGGTACCGGCTCCGGCTCTCGAAACAATAACCGTGGCAGCCGCGAATGCCAGATCCATCCTGTCGATAAAGGAATGGACCGATATCCTGCCACCTTTTTCCGGAACCAGTTTTTCAATATCCTCATAATAGTAACTGCCGGTCTGCCAAAGCCACTGACAATCTGAATTTTTCAGCGTTTCGAGGTTTTCTGACAAACATCTGTTTATTGTACCTGCCCCGAGCGATCCGCCAAGCACAAGCACAACGGGAAGCTCTGAGCTTAAACCAAAGAACCCGAGGGCCTCTTCCCGCTTATCCTCCAGATTGTCAAAGCTCTGACGCACCGGATTCCCGGTTTTTATAATTTTCCCGGCAGGGAAATATTTCTCCATGCCATCGTAAGCCACGCAAATCACTGAAGCTTTCTTTGCCAGAAGCCTGTTGGTAACACCCGGATAGCTGTTCTGTTCCTGTATAAGAATGGGTATGTTCATTTTAACAGCCTTCCTTAGCAAGGGTCCGCTTGCATAGCCTCCGACACCCACTGCCGCGTGCGGCCTGAATTCCCTCAGGATTTTAGCGGCTTTCCTGAGGCTTGCCAGAAGCCTGAAGAATACAGGAATATTCCTGAGAGGTTTCTTCCTGTTTATCCCCGCCACGGGAAGCCCTACTATCCTGTAACCTGCCGCGGGCACTTTTTCCATCTCAAGCTTGCCGCGGGCTCCAACGAAAAGAATCTCGATATCCCGGTCGATCCTGCGCAGGGCATTGGCAATGGAAATGGCCGGGAAGACATGTCCCCCGGTTCCTCCTCCACTGATTATCACCCTCTTATGCTCCTGCCGGTTCATATATTCTATCTCCTTCGTCGGTTTTTTCTTCTTCCGATAAATCTTCCTTTCGGATCCTTGCATTAACCACCCTGCTGACACTTAGTATGGCTCCAATCGAAAAGCTCATTACCAGGGCAGAGGTTCTTCCCCAGCTGACCATCGGCAGTGTCTGACCTGTCACGGGGAACAGACCTACCGCTACCATCATATTGATCATTGCCTGGACGGTTATCATGACTACCAGGCCGATAACCAGGTAGGCTGGAAACGCGGTATCGCACTTCTTGACTATGGTTATCCCCCTGAACAGCAAGATCATGTAAGCCAGTATCAGCGGCAATGCACCGAAAAGCAGGCCATATTCCTCTATTATTATCGCGAAAATGAAGTCGGAATTCGACTGAGGCAGCATGTTGCGCTGAGTGCTGCCGCCGGGTGCCTTGCCAAACAATCCGCCGGTGGATATGGCTATCTTGGCCTGATTCGACTGGTAATTGGCATCATCATCCACCTTGGTCGAGAAATGCGATGTGATTCTTTTCTCCCAGGTCTTTACCCTGTTCTCATCCGATACCAGCATAAGAAATCCGGCTATAATAACTATCCCAACTATTGCCATTCCTGCATAGGCCAGCAGGAATCTGAAGGGAACCCGGCCTATAAACATGATTATCATACTTATACCAAACACCATCAAAGCCGTCGACAGGTTCTCGGGCATAATAAGGGTGCATACAATTGCAACCGGGACCATCATGTATTTGGTCACCAGCATGAAGTCGTTAAGCTTATCCTTAAACTGCCCCAGAACTCTTGCCAGGTATATCACGAGAGTCAGTTTGGCAATATCTGAGGACTGTATTCTTCCAACCCCGGGAATGTAAATAGCCCTGACAGCATCGTTGATCCTGTCACCGATTATAAATGTCAGCACCAGCAGTCCGACCGACAACAGAAGAAGGAAACCGGAAAGCCGGTAATAGATCCTGTAGGGCAGGTAATGAACTATTATAATTATTGCAAGGCTCAGGGCAAGTATTATAAACTGGCTTCTCAGGAAGTAGGTTGTATTACCCCCGTGCCTGAGATAAGCGACACTAACCGAGGAGCTGTATACGGCCAGCAGGGAGTAGATCATAAAGACCACCACCAGCGCCCAGATCACCCTGTCGCCCTTGAATGTTTTTGTCAGCCAGCCCTTTTGCATTATTAAACTGATTACAGATTCCTGACTTCCTGTTTAAACTGCCTTCCCCTGTCCTCGTAGTTATTAAAAAGGTCAAAGCTCGCGCATGCCGGCGACAGCAGCACAGTTTGTCCTTTCCTGGCCAGGTAGTACGAGGACCTGACGGCTTCAACCATCGAGGATGCCTCGACTATGGTTGGCACTATATCGCTGAATGCTTCGATTATCTTCCTGTTATCCTTGCCCAGGCAGACTATCGCTCTAACCTTCTGCTTCACCACCGGGAAAAGCTCGGAATAATCATTCCCCTTGTCAATGCCTCCTGCAATCCATACCACATCGGTCTCCATGCATTCCAGGGCATACCAGGTCGAATTGACATTCGTGCCTTTTGAATCATTAATAAAGTTGATGCCGCAGACTGTGATCACCGGTTCGAGACGGTGCTCCACGCCCTGAAAATCGGAGAGGCTTTCCCGGATTACCTCATTCCTGATAGTCAGAACTTTGCCTGCAATCGCCGCCGCCATTGAGTTGAAAATGTTGTGGCGGCCCCTGAGTGCCAGGTCATGAATGGTCATAAGCTTGGTTTTAGTATGGTAATTAATGAGTAGTTCATCGTTCTCGATCCATGCCGTCATCCCTTCGCTCACAGCAGTTGAAAAAGGAAGAAGTTCCATACCGTATTCCCCGGCATCGAGCTCTTTCCTGATTATGGGATCATCAGCCCAATAAATGAGCTTGTCTGTTTTCCGCTGGTTCCTTGTTATCCTGAATTTGGAATCGATATAGTTCTGAAGATTGTAGCCGTACCTGTCGAGGTGATCGGGCGTTATGTTCATAAGAACCGCTATGTCGGCCCTGAAATCATACATCCCGTCGAGCTGAAAGCTGCTCAGTTCAATCACATAATAGTCGTAGCCGCCTTCAGCAACAGCCATTGCAAAACTGTTGCCTACATTGCCTGTCATGGCTGCCTTTTTCCCGGCTTTCTGAAGAATATGATAAATCAGGTTGGTAACGGTTGTCTTGCCGTTGCTTCCCGTCACACAGATCTTCAGACCTTCCGCGTACCTGCCGGCAAACTCTATTTCCGAGATCACGGGCACACCCCTCTCACGAAGTTTTACAATAATCGGGGCATCCTCGCGGACACCCGGGCTTTTTATCACTTCTTCAGCTGTCAGTATCTCATCCTCCGTATGTAAGCCCTCTTCCCATCTTATCCCGTGACTGTTAAGCAAGTCCCTGTATTTTTCCTTAACTTCTCCCATATCCGACACAAAAACATCAAAGCCTTTCTGCCTTGCCAGAACCGCGGAGCCGGTTCCGCTCTCACCCGCACCCAGGATCACAATCTTCTTCATTCCCTTTATCTGATCTTTAGAGTCACAATGCTTATCACTGCAAGTATTATCGAAACAATCCAGAACCTGGTAACAATCTTGGGTTCAGGATATCCCTTCTTCTGATAATGATGGTGGAGCGGAGCCATGAGAAATATTCTCCGGCCCGTTCCGTATTTCTTCCTTGTATGCCTGAACCATGAAACCTGAAGTACAACCGACAGATTCTCAACAAGAAATATCCCGCACAGTATAGGTATCAGGAGTTCTTTTCTTATAACTATGGCGAATACCGCTATGATGCCTCCAAGGGCAAGGCTTCCGGTATCGCCCATGAAAACCTGGGCCGGGTATGAATTGTACCACAGGAAGCCGATGGTTGCCCCTATAAATGCGGCTGCATAGATGACCAACTCCTCGCTGTTTGGTATGTACATTATATTCAGATAATTGGCTATAATGGTGTTACTCGAGACGTAAGCCAGTATAGCCAGGGCAGTCCCGATTATGGCAGATGTTCCCGTTGCCAGTCCGTCGAGTCCGTCGGTGAGATTCGCTCCGTTTGAAACCGCGGTAACAATAAAGATGACTATCAGTACATATATCAGCCAGGTAGCCGGTTTTCTTAAACTCTCGGGTATGAAAGCCACGAGCCAGGCATAGTTGAATTCATTGTTCTTTACAAAGGGAATGGTGGTCTTGGTCGATTTATGCTCCATTGTCACCTGTCCGTCACCGTAAATGGGACGTCTCTGATCCAGCATTTCAATCCTCTCCATCGGTGTGAGTTCCGATACCGGCACCTTCTCCATAATGATGACATCCTTGCTGAAATAAAAAGTGACGCCGACCACGATTCCCAGGATAATCTGACCGATAAGCTTTGATCGCGCGGCCAGTCCTTTCTTGTTCTTCCTGAACACCTTTATATAATCATCCACAAAACCTATGAAACCCAGCCAGACAGTCGTGAGGATCATCAGGATAATGTAGATGTTGTCGAGCTTTGCAAACAGAAGGACGGGAATAAGAATGGATGCCAGGATAATAATACCTCCCATCGACGGGGTTCCCTGCTTCTGGTACTGACCTTCGAGACCGAGGTCCCTGACCACCTCACCGACCTGCCTTTTCCGGAGGTAATTGATTATCTTCTTTCCGATCAGCATCGAGATGAACAGGGATGTAATAACAGCCATGGCTGACCTGAAGGATATGTAATTGAACACACCGGCCCCCGGCACATCAAGCTGATCGAGATATCTGAAAAGATAATATAGCATACCTTAATTATTATTCTTCAACAGCAGGGCAGCTCTGAGCTCTTCCCTGTCGTCGAAATGATGTTTCACACCGTTTATTTCCTGGTAATTCTCATGGCCCTTGCCTGCAACCAGAACCACATCACCCGGTACGGCAAGCATCACGGCAGTTTTTATCGCTTCCCTCCTGCTGGTGATCCTCAGTACTTTTCTTCTCATATCCGGGGTGATGCCGACCTCCATGTCATCGAGTATCTTTTCCGGATCCTCCGTTCTCGGATTGTCGGATGTAAGGATTACTTTGGTGCTTCCTTCAGCCGTGATTGAAGCCATATGCGGACGCTTGGCCCTGTCCCTGTCGCCGCCGGCGCCGACCACGGTGATGAGCTGCCTGTCGCCGGGTCTGATCCTGTTTACAGCGCTGATTACATTCCGAAGCGCATCGGGCGTGTGGGCATAATCGACCAGGCAGCTTATCCCGCCCGGTCCCTCAACTAGTTCCAGCCTGCCCGGAACCGACCTGAGCTCGCTCAGTATCCTCAGCACTTCCTCATCTTCCGCTCCGAGAATCGATGCAGCAGAAAAAACTGCCAGAAGATTCGATGCATTATGGTCGCCGATAAAGCGTGTCCAGACATCCTTTCCCTGTATCCTGAGAGACATCCCGGAGAAATCCTGCTCGAGGACAGTGCAACGGAAATCAGCAAGTCCCTTTGTCGAAAAACTATATTTTGAAGCCCGGCAGTTCTGTACCATCACCTTCCCGTTTTTGTCGTCATTGTTCACAAGAGCAAAAGCAGAACCGGGGAGTGAATCAAAGAACTCCTTCTTTGCTTTCAGGTAATTGTCGAATGTCTTATGGTAGTCGAGATGATCGTGTGTCAGATTTGTGAAGATGCCGCCTGCAAACTGCAAACCGGCAATTCTTTTCTGGTCGACGGCGTGACTGCTGACTTCCATGAAGACATAGTCGCAGCCGGCTTTTAGCATCTCTGCAAGAGTCCTGTTAAGTTCCACGGGATCGGGTGTTGTATGGGTGGCCGGCAATTCCTTGTTTACGATGTAGTTGCATACTGTCGAGAACAAACCGCACTTGTAACCCAGTCCCGAGAACACCCTGTAAAGAAGGGTGGCTATGGTCGTTTTGCCGTTGGTACCCGTGATTCCTGTAAGCTTAAGTGATGAAGAAGGATTTCCAAAGAATTCGGAAGCAACCACTCCCAGCGCCCTGGCGGAATCATCCGTAAGGATCCAACACACTCCTTCAGTGGGATTTTCAGGAAGCCTTTCACAAACTACGGCAGATGCTCCCGAGCTCACTGCCGCGGGAATGAAGTCGTGACCATCGCTTTTTGTTCCCCTAACTGCAACAAACAGAGTTCCCGGACCAACCGTCCGTGAATCGAATGATATGTCACTGACCATTGTTCCGGTATCACCCTTTACCGATACAATCCCTGCCCTTCCTGTCAGATCCCTTACGCTTCTCATATCAAATCACATATTCATATCGAGTGAAACGACACTCCCTTCATAGACCTTTGCCCCATGTTGCGGCGATTGCCTGAGGACTCTTCCCTTGCCGCTGTATTTCACCTTCAGCCCGGCATTCTCTATCAGGAAGACTGCATCCCTGAGACTCATCCCCCTTACATCAGGTACAAGCCCCTGCCTGACATCAACTCCCACCAGCCTGATGGTGTCGCCGCTAATGCGCGTGGCAACCCAGTCGTCCTTTGATGTTTTCCGGTACTTGACATCAAGCCCGCCAAGCACTTCGTTTATATCTTCCCTCAAACCGTTGCCGGCTTCGGGTACTAGACCCTTCTTATCTCCTTCAGAATTGTTGTCAGCCCTGTAGTCGCGGAAGAAAGTGGTTGCATAGACTTTGTCGGAGATCTCCTTGAAGACTGATCCGGCAACCACGTTTCCGTAGTAAACACCGTTGGACGGGGCATTTACCACCACAATACATGAATACAGAGGATTATCGGCAGGGAAATAACCCACGAACGATGCCTGGTAGGTCACTTTCCTGCGGTAACCCTGGTTGTTCATTGCAATCTGGGCCGTACCGGTCTTTCCTGCTATCCTGTATTCGGGATTGTTAAGGTTCCTGGCTGTTCCATTTTCAACAACTCCTTCCATCATTGCCCTGGCTTTCCTGATCGTGCTTCTAGAGGCAATCGAATTGATAATCACTTCCGTTCCGAAACTCTTCACAACGGAACCGTTCTTTGTTACAGCGGTGACAAACCTGGGGCGCACCATCTTCCCGTCGTTGGCAACCGCGTTGAAGAAGGTTAGTGTCTGCAGGGGAGTCATCTGAACCTCATAGCCATGCGACATCATGGGAAGGGAAAGCCCTGACCACAGCTTGTCGCCCGGGTACCTGATAAGCGGTTTGCCTTCGCCCTTGATCTGAATACCGAGAGGCTGGTTGAGTCTCATGGCATAAAGCCTGTTCACAAAGGCTTTGGGCTTATCCTTGTAATTCTCGTTTATAATTATTGAGGTGCCCACGTTTGACGACAGCTCGAAAACCTCCTTCACCGTAATCTTGCCGTAGCCTCCTTCCTTTGTATCCCTGATTGTCTTGTTGTAGAACTTTACGCTGCCGTCGCCGGTGTCGACAATGTCGCCCGTATCCACAACACCATCCTCTATGGCTGCCATCAGCGAAGCCAGCTTGAACGTGGATCCGGGTTCGGAGCTTTCAGCTATCGCGTAGTTATATGTTTCGTGATAGCTTCCGTTGTCAGCCCTTTCAAGGTTGGCTATCGCGCGGATATCGCCGGTGGCCACCTCCATCAGTACCGCGCACCCGTGGTGGGCATTATGCCTGCGAAGCTGCTTCTCAAGGGCGCTTGAAGCCACATCCTGAAGATCGATGTCGATTGTTGTCCGGATGTCGTTGCCATCTTTGGCTTCAATGCTTTCTCCGTTGTTCACTGTAATCCAGTCGCCGCCGGTAAGCCGCTGCTTTACTACCATCCCGTTTCTCCCTCCAAGCTCCTTGTCAAATGAACCCTCGAGCCCCACGCGGTTTCCCCCGGCGTCCTGAGTCAGATAACCTATTGTCCGTGCTGCAAGCTCGTTATTGGGAAGTATCCTCCTGTTCTCAGGCTGGGCAACAAGCCCTCCGCGGAACTGCCCTTCCCTGAATATGGGAAGCTCCTGAAGCTTCTTCAGAGTGGCATAATCAACCCTCTTCTGTATCAGAAAATAGCGGTCACCTCTTTTTCTTGCTGCCGTGATAACCGATTTCCAGCCTGATGCCGACCTCACTCCCAGGTGCCTTGAAAGACCTTCGCAGAGACCGTCTATCCCCTGCGACCAGGTCGAGGCTGTCATGCCGCTGCTCCTGGTATCCATGTATATCGAATAATAAGGGACGGAACTGGCAAGCAGCCTGCCGTCGCGGGCAAGGATATCACCCCTGTTTGCAGGCATCTCGGCTGTCTTAAAGACGTACTTCTCGCTCATCTCCGACCACTTGCCCTTTTGTATATATTGCAGCACCAGTATCTGAACTATCAGGGCAAGGGCACAGAATATCAAAACAAGGTAGACCACCCCGCTCCTGAACACTATTTCGTCCCTGACTGTCATTCTATTAATTATTTATCAACCACTAACTTATATGGCGGCCTCCTGAGTTCCTCCAGGCCAAGCCCCCTTTCACTTATCATCCTTGAAACCTCCGACTGCCTGCTCACCGACATAAGGTGAGTCGAAACAGAAAGGGCTTCGGCCTTCAGGTCCTTGACTTCCCTGCTCAACCTCGTGCTTTCACGTGTGATCCTTTCGGCATGGAAGCGATTGCCTATGTAATAAGCCCCGAGAATAGTCAGGAAGATGATGTACCACAGGTTCTTAAGAATTATCACATCAGAGAAGATAATTCCGCTCATAAGTTCCTTCATGAAACTGCCATGCTTTTCCTTTTTCGGTTTTTCTTCCTTCTGCTCCGGCGTATTCATATCTTTTCTGCTATTCTCAACCTTGCGCTTCTTGCCCTTTTATTATCTTCAATCTCAGACTCATCCGGCACAATTCCCTTCTTATTTATCAGCCTGAAGGGTGTGATCAGGTTTCCGTAGAAGTCCTTGTTCTCGATGCCATCGAAGTTTCCCGTTCTCATGAAGTTCTTCACCATCCTGTCCTCAAGGGAATGGTACGTGATTACCACCAGACGGCCATCCTTCCTGAGGACAGACAAGGCCTGCTCAAGCATCTCACGGAGACATTCCATCTCCTGGTTTACGGCAATCCTCAATGCCTGAAACACCCTCGCGTAGAACTTGTGTTCCTGTTTGAAAGGAGCCAGCTTTCCAATGGCGCTGATCATATCGTTGACCGTTGTAAGCGGCTTAAGCGCCCGGGCTGCAACAATCTCTTTTGCAACGCGTCTAGAATTGATCAGCTCGCCGTAATCGTAGAATAATTTAGCGAGTTCAGCCTCGCTCAGATTCTTAAGAAGAGAAGCAGCCGTGACGGAACCCTTCTTGTTCATCCTCATGTCGAGGGAAACATCCTGACGGAATGTGAAGCCCCTTTCCGGCTCATCAAACTGATGAAATGAAACTCCCAGATCCGCTATCAGTCCGTCGATTTGCTCAATGCCGTTGAACTTCAGATTATTAGCCAGAAACCTGAAATTCTGATTCAGAAAGATGAGCCTCTTGTCCCTGGGGATATTTCGCATTGCATCCTCATCCTGGTCGAATGCTATAAGCTTTCCCCCTGAAAGGCGGTTGAGTATCTCCATTGAATGGCCTCCTCCTCCGAAAGTGGCATCGACATAAATGCCACCCGGACGGATGTTTAGGCCCTTTATACTCTCCTCAAGCAATGCAGGTACATGGTAGAACATTATTCCATAGGCTCATTAAGGCTTCCACCCAGAAGTTTCTCAGCCAGATCGGCGAAATCTTCAGATGGCATTCCAATTGTTTCGTAAACTGATGCCGGCCAAATCTCAATCCTTCCGTCCTGTCCGGCAAGAACAACGTCCCTTTCAGCACCTATCAGATCCATAAGCCTCTTCGGGATCAGCATACGGTTGTTGCTGTCGAGGACAAGCTCGGCCGTTCCCTTGAAAAAGTTTCTCAGGAACATGTTGTGCTCACGGTTGTAGGGATTGATCTTCTTCCTGATCTTTTCGAGCTGCCTGTTCCAGTCGTCCATGGCATAGAGCACCAGGCAATTCTCAAAAATGTCTTTCCTGACCACAAAGTGATCCTGTGCAGCAGGAGGCATCTGCTTCTTGAATGCCGCCGGAAGGATTATCCTTCCCTTGGCATCCACTTTGCACGGGTAATCACCAATAAAAGTGGCCATATTCCAATTAGTTCAATTAAAACGCTAAAATAGGCAAAAATTATCCACTTTCCCCCACTTTGCCCCACTATTTTTTATATGATTGTTAATAACTTTTTTGGAGTTAAGGATTGAGAGCCTTATTTTCTGGGAGTTTCATCACTTAAAATTTTTTAAGAGGGGGATTTGTGTCCATCATGTCAAGTGCGGATACAGGTCAGGAGTTACACACGCCGCGAGTCGTTTGCCGTTCTTACGCCCCTTCAGGGCTTTACATCATAAAGGTCACTTGACCTCCGCTTGCACCGGAGGTTATTAAAATTAAACCGCTGCGCGGTATGCTATACCGGTAACATCTGCAATAAACCGTTGGTGACGTTTTCCGGCTTAGGCCATTTCAGATAATGGGATTCAGTTGAATCTTTTTTGTACTTTTACTCATCCGTTACAAGAAATCAGACAAATGGAAGAAGGGCAAAAAAGCGCTGAGGCACTGAAGGTTGATGTGGAGCAGGTTCTGTATTCGAAGAACCCGGCAATGAAGAAGGTAATCCCGGGCTTCCTGATAAGCTATCTGAAAAAAATAGTCCATCAGGATGAGATCAACGAATTCCTCAGCAAGGCCGGTCATCTGAAAAACGCTGAATTCATAGCTGAAGGGCTGAGGGAATTCGACATCAGCTACAGGGTTACAGGCAGCGAAAACCTTCCGGAACAGGGCAGGTACATCTTCGTCTCAAACCACCCCCTGGGAGGTCTTGACGGACTGGTTTTCATTTATGAGCTTTCACGTTACTATCCTGACCTGAAGTTCCCGGTAAACGATATACTGATGAACATAAAAAACCTGTCGGGCATCTTCCTGCCAATAAACAAGCACGGTGCCCAGGACAGGGAAGCGGCGCTCGCGATTGAAGCCGCCTATGCTTCCGACAGCCAGATACTTTATTATCCTGCAGGATTATGTTCGCGAAAGAAGAAAGGGGTCATCCGCGATCTAAAATGGCATAAAAGCTTTATAACCAAAGCTGTGCAATACAAGAGAGATATTATCCCTGCTTTTTTCTCAGGCCGGAATTCAAATTTCTTCTATAATCTATCCAACATCAGAACCTTCCTTGGAATCAAAGCCAATATCGAGATGCTTTACCTTGCCGATGAAATGTTCAAAATGAGGGGAAAGGCTTTCGATCTGGTTTTCGGCAAGGCCATCCCATGGCAGACCTTTGACAAAACAAAAACACCATCGGAATGGGCTGAATGGATTAAAGAAAAATCCTACCAATTGCAATCATTCATTTCCCGACAATCACCGAATCAAAAAATTTTCTAATTTTGATCCGTTTTTCAGTTCAAACTGAAAATTGTCATATCAATAAGTACGAGATGAAACCAATTGCTGAATCTCTTCCAAGAGATCAGATCATAGCGGAACTTACCCCAGATAAGCTGCTCCGTCGAACAAACAACGGAAACAATGAGGTTTACCTGTTTGACCACAGAAATTCCCCTGCTCTCATGCATGAGATAGGAAGAGTGAGGGAAATAACTTTCAGACACGCGGGAGGCGGAACAGGACAGGAAATAGATATTGATAGTTTTGACACTGACACTGAGGATCCACAAAAACAGCTGATAGTCTGGGACCCTGAAAACAAGGTTATCATAGGCGGGTACCGTCTGTATTTCCCTCCTAAAGACTGCACAACCTGCGATGTGACAAAACTCGCGTCTTCATCCTATTTCAATTTTACAGATAAATTCCTCGAGAAATACTATCCATACATGATGGAACTCGGCCGTTCCTTCGTCCATCCCGATTACCAGTCGAGGACAATGGGAAGAAAGAGTCTGTATGCACTCGATAATCTGTGGGACGGACTTGGCGCGTTAATACTTGAAAACAACCACCTGAGATACCTTTTCGGAAAGGTCACCATGTATTCCCATTACAACCAGAAAGCCAGGGATATGGTTCTGTATTTCCTGAACAAGCATTTTAGCGACCCCGACAATCTGGTAAGACCGGTTGAACCTGCCAGCATCGCGATAAACTGGGATGAAATGAAGAGGATCTTTACGGGATGCGGTTACAGGGACGACTACAAGATACTGTCAAAGGAGGTAAGGAACCTGGGAGAAACGATCCCTCCCCTTATCAATGCCTATATGGGGCTCTCACCCACCATGAAGACCTTCGGTACCTTCATTAACCACAAGTTCGGCGAGACCGAGGAAACCGGGATACTGATAACCCTGCGGGATATTTACGTTGAAAAGATTAACAGGCATCTGGCTTCGTACAGAACCGACTACCTTATCAACTGGTTCTCTGCCGATAATCAGTAAGAATCCGGGATTGCCGAACCTGTCGGGATTTTGTCTGTACAGCCCGTAAGCATCACATTATTGATGATGTTTATTCAGCTCAGGAAAATTAATGATATCGGGTACCAGGATCGCATCCGGAAATACTTTCCTGATAAGCATAAGATCTCTTGTTCCTTCTATCCTCGATCTGTAATCGCCCACTCTTATCTTGTAATAGCTTGGCTTGTCGAAAGTGAGATACGATTCAATATCCGTAAACTTGGTAATGAACTCAGCCCGTATCTTTCCCGCTTCCTCACGGGCATTCTTTTCAGAACTGTTGTAAATCTGTATCCTGTAGCCCTCCATTCCTCCCAGCTTCATATTATAGAGAATATACCGGTTGATAAGAGTGTCGATACGGGGATCGTGGCTGATGTTCAGTTCTCCTGCACCGTATCGCGTGTCATTGTCGCGGAACAGGTCGGCTGTTGACGCGGAATGCTGAGCTGCACAAAAACCGGCTGATATAAAAAGAAAAAACAGTATTAAAAATTTTCTGCCCATAATTTCAATATTACTTTTCGAGCTCATCTGCAAGCTCATCGGTGATCTCCAGGTTATGATAAACATTCTGGACATCATCGTCATCCTCAAGCACCTCGATGAACTTCATAAGCTTCCTGGCCGATTCAATATCTAGTGTCCTGGTCATGTTGGGAATTCTTTTCAGGCCTGCATCTTCAGGTTCTATCCCCAGTTCATTAAGCTTCTTGTTCACATTTCCGAAATCTACTATATCACAGGTTATTGTCAGTATATCATCGTCTTCCTCAAACTCCTGAGCCCCGGCGTCTATCAGTTCAAGTTCAAAATCATCCGGTAAAGTCACCTCCTTGCTGATGGTGAAAACACCTTTCCGGTCGAATAATGAACTCAGGGAACCATTGGTTCCAAGCTTGCCCCCATGCTTGTTGTAAGCTGCCCTAACCGAGGCAACCGTACGATTGTTGTTGTCGGTAAGGCATTCGGTAAATACTGCTATACCGCCGGGACCATATCCCTCAAAGGATGTTTCAACATAATTGTCAGAATCCGATCCGACGGCTTTTTTAATTGCCCTTTCAATATTGTCCTTGGGCATGTTGGCTCCCTTGGCATTCTGGATCGCGAGCCTGAGCCTCGCGTTTGTCTCAGGGTCGCCGCCGCCTTCCTTGGCTGAAATGATTATTTCCTTGATGATCTTTGTGAAGATCTTACCCCTTTTGGCATCATTTGCCCCTTTCTTCCTCTTAATGGTAGACCATTTATTGTGACCTGACATACAAGTGATTTTTTAATTTCCCATACAAAATTAATTAAATCTTTAATACATCATTCATTGTATGTACTTTTGCTGTCAAAATCCATGCCTGTACAAGGCCTGAGGTGTTAGACGCGAGAATGTGTCAAACGGATTCCCTCCCGGGAGAGCCTGGCCCACTCATACGGGGTTAGGAGTGTTTCTTTTGAGCAGGGATGGGGTTTTGAAGCAGGGATGGATTTTTAAAACCGGTAAGCAGCAATGATTGACAAAAAAGTTTACATAGAAACCTACGGGTGTCAGATGAACGTGGCTGACAGCGAGGTGGTTGTCTCTATCCTGAAAGATCACGGGTACAAGCACACCGGTAATATTGGTGAAGCGGAGCTAATCCTGATAAACACCTGTTCAATAAGGGACAATGCCGAGCAAAGAATATGGGGGCGGCTCAAGGCCATAAGTCACCTAAAAAAGAAGAAACCGGGAATTATAATCGGCCTTATCGGATGCATGGCTGAAAGGCTGAAAGAGAGCGTGATGGAGAAGGAAGATATCGTCAGCCTCCTTGCCGGCCCGGATGCCTACCGCGATTTGCCTTCACTGATAGCCGAAGCGGAGTCGGGTAACAAGGCAGTGAACGTGCTGCTTTCACGCGAAGAAACATACGCTGACATTTCACCCGTGAGAATGGACAGTAAGGGTGTCACATCATTCGTGTCAATAATGAGAGGCTGCAACAACATGTGCGCCTACTGCGTGGTGCCATATGTGAGGGGAGCCGAGAGAAGCAGGGAGCCCGGATCGATTATCAGTGAGATAAAGAATCTGAGGGACAAAGGCTACAGGGAAGTGACCCTCCTGGGACAAAATGTCAATTCATACCTTTACAGTGAAGAAGGACACTCAGTGTCTTTCCCCGGACTACTCGAAAAAGCAGCTCTTGTCGATCCCCTTATCAGAATCCGCTATTCAACATCGCACCCAAAGGACCTGTCGGACGAACTACTTCATGTAATGGCGCAATATCCCAATATATGCAGGCATATCCATCTTCCTGCCCAAAGCGGAAGCAGCCGCGTACTGAAACTGATGAACAGGGAATATTCACGCGAATGGTACATGAAGCGTATCAGTGCCATCCGTTCAATTATTCCTGACTGCGCCATCTCTACAGACATAATAGCAGGTTTCTGCACAGAGACTGAAGAAGACCACAATGAAACCCTGTCGCTTATGGAATGGGCCGGTTATGATTTCGCGTATATGTTCAAATACAGCGAAAGACCGGGAACAAAGGCCGCCAGAAAACTTAAGGATGATGTGCCCGACGATGTAAAGACAAGACGCCTGAATGAAATAATAGCCCTTCAGAACAAACTGTCAGCCAGGTCAAAAAAGCAGGATGTTGGCAGGGTTTTTGAGGTTCTTATTGAGGATCGCTCAAAGAGGTCGGAGAGCCGTCTGTCGGGAAGAACATCACAGAACAAGGTTGCCGTATTCCCGGCAGAAGGCAGGAAAAAGGGAGAATATGTAAACGTAAAAATTGAGGGCTGTACCCCGGCTACACTTCTTGGAAAGATCATTTAACATTTATTAACTGTGAATTATTCAAATCGGATTTAACTTGCACTAAAATACAGAGACATAAATAACATGAGAACCAGGATTTTTTTACTTATTATACTGGCGATGGTTTCCTTCAGCATGTCGCCCGCCCAGAAATCCGGCAAAAAGATCAGGATATCGGGTCATGTCGTTGATGGTACAATGACGCCGGTTGTGAATGCAATAGTGATGGTCGACGGTGAGAAGACCAACGTGACCACCGATCAGAAAGGTATGTTCAGGATTAAAGTTAAACCTTCGAACAGCACGATAGCGATCTTCACCACGCCCAACGGCATCCTTGAAGAAAAGCTGGACGGAAGAAAAACCATTAATTTCAAATTTGAGGGTTCTGTTCCCGTTCAGATCGTGGAAAACAATCCGCTCGATGAAGTTGTGGATATCGGTTACGGATCTGTTAGTAAAAGAAGTATGACCGGAACCGTAAACAAAATTGACGGAACAAATCCAAAATATGCATCTTACCGGAATATATACGATATGATCAGGGGTGAGGTGGCCGGTGTTCAGGTTATGGGAAACAGTATCAGGATTCAGGGTGTGGGATCGCTGAATCTGAGCACTGAGCCTTTATATGTGGTCGACGGGATGGTGGTAAGCTCCATTGCTGAAATCCAGCCGTATAACGTTAAGTCGATTGAAATACTCAAGGGTTCGTCGGCATCAATCTATGGTTCACGGGGAGCCAACGGAGTGATTCTTATTAAACTGATCGGGTCGGGCGACTGATACCGGGCTACCGGCCCTAATCCTTCCTTTTTAATATTAAATTCAGCTCATCTAGCTGCTTCTGTGATATCTCAGCAGGTGTGTCGAGCATGACATCCCTTCCCGAATTGTTTTTCGGGAAAGCTATGAAATCGCGGATGGAATCCTGTCCTCCAAACATCGCAACCCAGCGGTCGAAGCCGAATGCTATCCCCGCGTGAGGCGGAGCACCGTATTTAAAAGCATTAAGCAGGAATCCGAATTGCTCCCCCGCTTCCTCGTCGCTGAACCCCAGCACTTTGAACATCAGTTTCTGTACCTCCTCGCTGTGGATTCTTACCGACCCCCCTCCTATCTCGACACCGTTGATAACCAGATCATAAGCATTGGCCCTTACCTTGCCCGGATCGGTTTCCATCAGGCCAAGGTCATCGGGATTGGGAGAAGTGAACGGATGGTGCATTGCATAATAGCGCGATGTCTCCTCATCCCATTCAAGAAGCGGGAAATCAAGAACCCAGAGAGGAGCATACACATCTCTTTTTCTCAGGCCAAGCCTTTCTCCCATTTCAAGCCTGAGCACGGAAAGAGCGGAAAGGGTATTCTTCTTCTCTCCTGCAAGGATCAGAAGAAGATCGCCCGGATGCGCACCGGCTTTTTCAATCCAAAGCTTCAAATCTTCAGGGCTATAAAACTTATCGGCCGATGATTTCAATGAACCGTCGGCTCCATATTTAAGATAGACAAGTCCTTTTGCTCCTACCTGGGGCTTTCTTACAAATTCAGTAAGTTCGTCTGTCTGCTTCCTTGAATATTCCGAGCAGCCGGGAGCGCGTATTCCCCCTATGTAATCAGCATTGTCGAACACGCCGAAACCTCGCCCTTTGACGGTCGATGTCAGATCGGTGATCTTCATCCCGAAACGAAGATCGGGCTTGTCGGATCCGTAGAATTCCAATGCTTCGGCATAGGGAAGCCTGGTGAAAGGCCCGGGAAATTCGATCCCCTTTATCTTCCTGAAAAGATGCCGGGCCAGTCCTTCAAAAGTATCAAGAACATCATCCCTTTCAACAAACGACATTTCGCAGTCGATTTGGGTGAACTCGGGCTGGCGGTCGGCTCTCAGATCTTCATCCCTGAAACATTTTACTATCTGGAAATACCTGTCAAAACCTGCAACCATAAGCAGTTGCTTGAGTGTCTGGGGCGACTGCGGCAGGGCGTAGAAGCTTCCCGGCTGCATCCTCGACGGAACTATGAAGTCGCGGGCTCCCTCAGGAGTGGATTTGATCAGTACGGGTGTCTCAATCTCAACAAATCCAATTGAATCCATAAAGGCCCTGACCTCCCTGGCTACATTATGCCTGAGTATGATATTGTTTTTAACACTGTTCCTGCGAAGATCAAGATAGCGGTATTTCATCCTCAGCTCCTCTCCGCCGTCGGTATCCTCTTCAATGGTGAATGGTGGTATCTCACTGCGATTGAGAACCTTCAGCTCCTCAACTTCTATCTCAATCTCTCCTGTGGGTATTTTAAGGTTCTTGTTGCTTCTCTCCCTCACCTTTCCTAAGGCCTGGATGACATATTCCCGTCCGAGCTTTCGCGCCTGACTGCAGAGTGCAGCGTCAGTCTCCATATCGAACACGAGCTGTGTAATGCCGTACCTGTCTCGGAGATCCACAAATGTCATTCCTCCAAGATCTCTCGATCTCTGCACCCAGCCGCAAAGGGTGACCTCAGTGCCTGCATCGGCAAGCTTTAGTTCTCCGCAAGTATGTGTTCTGTACATATTCAGATTATTAAGTCCGACAAAAATAAGAAAAAATGATTTCCTGCCTCTTTATTGTATAGCCCATTATTGCCTGTATTGCACAATGTGCCGGCAGGCGGAAGCTGTTTGCAATGAATAACCGGAAGAAATAAAAAACCAAAGCTTTTCAACACCGGTGCTGACAAACGGTTTTATTCATAATTTTATACAGTTATCTTGTCACCCATGACCGACAGCTACGACGAACGTTTTATGAGGGCTGCCATCGACGAGGCAAAGAAAGCGCTTGCCAAAAAGGAAATTCCTGTTGGCGCCGTTATTGTCTGCAACAATATGATAGTAGCCAGGGCTCACAATCTTACTGAGACACTGAATGATCCCACTGCCCATGCCGAGATGCAGGCAATCACAGCCGCTGCAAACTGGCTGGGTGGGAAATACCTGAGCGGATGCACGGTATATGTAACCCTTGAACCTTGCGCCATGTGCGCCGGAGCAATTGGCTGGAGTCAGGCCGACCGGCTGGTATACGGGGCTTCTGACCCGAAAAAAGGATACACCCTGCTAAGGGGCCGGCTGCTTCATCCCAAAACAAAGGTTCTTCCGGGAATCCTCGAAGCCGAATGCGGAAGCCTTATTGCCGGGTTCTTCAAAACCCTGAGATCAGCCTTATAATAATACTCTATAAAATCTTTCAACCATGACTTTAGACAACGGCAAATCAGTGATCCACCAGAAAATACTGAAGAGATCGGCAATTATACTTTACCTCGCCTTCCTGGTGATTTCCCTTGCTGCCGGTATTATTAAATTCCCTCTCCTGGGAATGACAAAATCCGTCTGGCTGTTACTGATCACAGCCTTGTTCCTTATAGTGATACTTATCCCGGTCATCCTCAAGTACCAGTATATTTACTTCTCCGACGAAGGGGATCTACTTATATTCAGGTATTTCAGCACAGGAATCGTGGAGGGGAAAAAGAATTCGGTGGAAATTGAGAAGAAATCCTTTTCAGGCTTCACTGTCGACAAGAGCTTTTTGGGACTTATCCAGAGTGTAACGCTCTACCAGCGAATGAAGGAAGGAGTCGCCAAATATCCTCCCATCCACCTAAGCAACCTTAAGCCCCGTGAAAGGGAGAAGATCATAAATATACTTACTTCATACGCGCCCCGGGTAAAAGGCAAAAAGAGGTCATAATATGAGTTAAATCATTTTTAATGAATAAAATAGAATTAACTTTGAAACAAAAAACCTCAGGCCGCTTATAGCGCATACATCAAAATTCAAAATACAATTAAAGACATTAACTTGATTATCCCATAAACAAAAAAACTGAAAAATATGAACGTAGAGAAAATCATGAACAGCCTCGAGAAAAAACATCCCGGGGAAAAAGAATATTTACAGGCAGTAAGGGAAGTGCTCGAGTCGATAGAAGAGGTTTACAATGAAAACCCTAAGTTCGAATCAGCCAATATCATAGAACGGATAGTGGAACCCGATCGTGTGATAACCTTTAAGGTGCCGTGGGTGGATGATGAGGGTAACGTAAAGGTAAACCTGGGCTACAGGGTCCAGTACAACAATGCTATCGGACCCTACAAGGGAGGATTGCGCTTCCACCCCAGCGTCAACCTGTCAATCCTGAAATTCCTGGGTTTCGAGCAGGTATTCAAGAATGCCCTCACAACCCTGCCAATGGGTGGCGGCAAGGGGGGATCGGATTTCGACCCGAAAGGAAAGTCGGCTGCAGAGGTCATGAGATTCTGCCAGGCCTTCATGCTCGAACTATGGAAATACATTGGTCCCGAAACCGACGTTCCAGCCGGTGATATAGGCGTCGGAGCAAGGGAGATCGGTTACCTCTACGGAATGTACAAGAAGCTGAAAGGCGACCATACCGGTGTTCTTACCGGAAAAGGCGCCAACTGGGGCGGATCGCTGATAAGACCTGAGGCAACAGGATTCGGAGGAATCTATTTTGCAAATGAAATGCTGCGTACCAGGAATGAGACAATCGCCGGAAAGACCGTAGCGATATCAGGTTTCGGAAACGTTGCATGGGGAGCCGCGCTCAAGGCAAGTGAACTGGGAGCAAAAGTGGTAACCATTTCAGGACCCGACGGCTATGTGTATGATCCTGAAGGTATCTCAGGAAAGAAAGTAGATTACATGCTTAAACTCAGGGCATCGAACCAGGATATTGTCAAGCCTTATGCAAGTGAATTCGGGGGAGTTGAATTCCACGAAGGCAAACGTCCCTTGGAAGTGAAGGTGGATATCGCCCTCCCATGCGCCACCCAGAATGAACTCAACGGAGATGATGCCCGAAACCTTGTCAATAACGGGGTAATGATGGTTGCCGAAATCTCAAATATGGGATGCACTCCTGAAGCTATAGAAGTATTCCAGAAAAGCAATCTGCTGTTCGCTCCCGGAAAGGCCGTAAATGCCGGAGGAGTGGCAACATCGGGACTTGAAATGACACAGAACTCGATGAAAATGAAATGGAACAGCCAGGAGGTCGATAAGCGCCTTCATGAGATCATGAGCAATATCCACGAACAGTGCGTGAAATACGGAAAGAAAGCCGACGGATCGGTCGATTATGTCAAGGGAGCCAATATTGCAGGATTCCTTAAGGTGGCCAATTCGATGGTGGATATGGGAGTGATCTGATTCCTGCCATGGCCCCGGCATTCAAAGCAGCCTGGCAATGATATTTTTTTAAAGGCCCCTTCCTCAGGAAGGGGTTTTTTTTGTATATTGGCATGTCTCATTTGCTCGTGCCATGCCGGAAGTTTCTTTAAAGCACAAGATCGCTTTAAGCCTGATACCACGTATAGGTGATATCAGCGCCCGAAAGCTCGTTTCCCACTTCGGAAGCGTTGAAGCCATTTTTAGTGAACCCTACAGGAATCTGGTAAGGATTCCCGGGATAGGATCAGGACTGGCAAAATACATATGCGACAGGTCCTACCTCAAAATTGCAGAAAAAGAGGAAGAATATGTTATAAAACATAATATCCGGACATATTTTTATCTTGATAATGATTATCCGTTCAGACTCAGGCAATGCGAGGATTCACCCGTCATTTTCTATTTCAGGGGAAACTGCGACCTTAACAGTTCCAGGATACTGAGCGTAATCGGCACAAGAAATGCAAGTTCCAGAGGAAGGGAATTATGCAATAACATAATAGAATCGCTTGCTGAAAGACATCCAGACCTTATTATAGTCAGCGGACTTGCCTACGGGATCGATATTGCCGCTCATAAGGCCGCACTCGCGAATAATCTGCAAACCATTGCTGTCCTTGGTCACGGTTTCCAGACCATCTACCCTTCAATCCACAGGTCGACCGCCGAAGCAATGTTGAGAAAAGGAGGATTGCTAACCGATTTCGTCTCCAACACCCTGCCCGAAAAAAATAACTTTATCAAAAGGAACAGGATTATTGCAGGATTATCCGATGCAACCCTGGTTGTCGAATCGGGTATTAAAGGAGGGGCGCTTATAACCGCCGATATAGCAAATTCTTACAACCGTGATGTTTTCGCGGTTCCGGGAAGACCCGACGACCAATGGTCGGCCGGCTGCAATAACCTGATAAAGAAGAATAAGGCAGCTCTTGCTGAATCGGCCGAGGATATTGAAAATATTATGGGATGGGAACCCGAAAAACCTGCAAAGGCGGTGCAAACAGCCCTTTTCTCCGAAATGACCGAAACGGAGCAAAAGATATTCAATCTGATTTACAAGGAAGGCGAAATTACAATCGACCAGATCTGCAGGGAACTTGATATTCCAATCAGCAAATTGTCCTCCCTTCTGCTTCAGATGGAATTCAGGGGACTGGTGAGATGCTGCCCGGGAAATCTTTACAGGAGCTGAATATAAAGCACGGGGCACGGGGCTCAGAGCACAGGGCACAGGGCTCAGAGCACAGGGCACAGGGCACGGGGCGCAGAGCACAGGGCACGGGGCACGGGGCACGGGGCGCAGAGCTCAGGGCACGGGGCTCAGGGCACGGGGCGCAGGGCGAAAGAACGGCTTTATATCGAAATCATATTGGTTAATATTCCATGGTTTTTCTAATTTTAACACCAGGATCTTATTCTCTGCTTTAAGAATGAATGCAGGAGTACAGCTCTTTTTGACTATGATAAAAGCCGTGAAAGTGGCTAACGCTGTGATTTCTAAGGAACTTGTTTGATGCAACTGATAGACACACATACCCATATTTACCTCCCTGAATTCGACGACGACAGGGACGAAGCAATAGAAAGAGCTGTAAACGCGGGTGTTGTGAAACTGCTGATGCCTAATATCGATTCTGCCTCCATCGACAGAATGCTGGCTGCCGAGAAACGATATCCCGGAATATGCCACCCGATGATCGGACTGCATCCTACTTCGGTTTCAGAAAATTATCACGAAGAACTCGAAGCCATTGAGCTTGCCGCTTCATCGCGTAGCTACATTGCCATCGGTGAAATAGGACTAGACCTTTACTGGGATAAAACCTATCTCAGTCAGCAGATCGAAGTCTTCAAAAGACAGATTGCCATGGCAATCTCTTCCTCACTGCCAGTGGTTATCCACTCGCGCAATTCGTTTCCTGAAGTGTTCCGGGCACTCGGAGATTTCAGGGGATCGGGTCTCACAGGTGTCTTTCATGCATTTACGGGCACAGCTGATGATGCAGCCAGGGCAGTGGACATGGGATTCAAAATCGGCATAGGAGGCATAGTTACCTTTAAAAATTCAAGCCTTCCAGGCATTGTCAGGGAAGCCGGACCTGATAATATAATCCTGGAAACAGATTCTCCCTATCTTGCACCTGTGCCACACCGTGGAAAAAGAAATGAGAGTTCTTATATTTGTCTTGTGAATGATAAGGTGGCTGAAATTCTTGGGATGACCAGGGAAGAAACCGCCGAATTAACATACAGGAACTCCATTCAACTTTTCAGATTAATAAAATGATTTTATGACAGGCAGGAATGAGACATCGATCCTTCTGATCTATACGGGAGGAACCATCGGTATGGTACATGATCCGGTAACCGGCTCCCTGATTCCGATCGATTTCAAGCTGATTACCACCCATGTACCTGAACTAAGCAAGTTCGGTTATGATATTCAGGCAATCTCGTTCGATCCTGTAAAGGACTCTTCAAACATCGATCCCCAGGTATGGATCAGGCTGGCCGAAATAATAGAAGAGTTTTACGACAGATTCGACGGTTTTGTTGTTCTTCACGGAACCGATACCATGGCCTATACGGCATCGGCCCTCAGCTTCATGCTCGAAAACCTGAGGAAACCGGTTATCTTTACCGGATCACAACTGCCCATAGGCCTGCTAAGGACCGACGGCAGGGAAAACCTTATAACCGCCATTGAAATAGCTGCCGCCAGGGACCTTGGTCTGTCGCTTGTTCCGGAAGTGAGCATCTATTTCGACAATAAGCTGACCCGTGGCAACCGCACAAGAAAATACAGCGCGGAACATTTTGACGTGTTTAAATCGCCGAATTATCCGCCGCTGGTAGAGGCCGGTATTCATGTGAAATACAACACCCATGTGATCAGGTATCCCGATCCGGACAGGGATCTGATTGTAAGAAAATCGTTCGATACCAATGTGGCCATCCTCAAGATTTTCCCCGGAATCAGCCGGAAACTGGTAAATGCGATAACACACACCGAAGGGCTGAGAGGATTAATCATAGAGACTTTCGGGTCGGGTAATGCACCAACCTATCCATGGTTCATCGAAGAACTGAAATCCTATATCGAAAGGGGCGGTATTATTTTTAACGTAACGCAGTGTCATGGAGGAAGCGTGGAGATGGGAGTGTATGAAACAAGTCTTGAGATGCGCGAGGCAGGCGTGATTAGCGGAAAGGACATTACTTCCGAGGCAGCGGTCACAAAGCTGATGTTCCTGCTGGGCACATGCAATTCAAGGGAGGAAGTTGAGAAAAACCTGCAAAGGTCGATGGCAGGGGAGATTTCGTGAGCGATAAGCGGTATGCGGTACGAGGTAGACGGGAAGCGGTGGGTACCGGAGGACATAAGACAGTATGCGGAAGGGGTACGGGGTATGCGGCGGAACTAAGTGCCAGAGGGTTGCCGGTTAAAAAATAATTTGTAAATTGCGCCGCCATTTCCCGGAGAGATGCAGGAGTGGTTGAACTGGCCCGCCTGGAAAGCGAGTATACCCCAAAAGGGTATCGGGGGTTCGAATCCCCCTCTCTCCGCAATACCAAAATACTCCCGTTCAGCCCTCATTCTGAACGGGATTTTTGTTTCTCAGGGCATCTCTCGTTTTGTTTTTCCCGATACGGATGATATATCCAAACGAATGATAGCAGTATGATGGAAGGATTTTTCGGCATGTTTAAGACCGACTGCTTTGTCATTCGGCGAATACTTGTCCAAAATCAACTCCAAAGCCCGCATCCGTTCTTCAGCAGGAATGTCTATGACGGCAGTACCTCGTACAAGAATACTTTCATAAGCGGTCGTGAATTTGTGAGGGATTACATTCGTTTGTCCTACAACGCAGAATGAAACCCTGGAGTTGTCTCTTATACAGTTCAATTTATGTCCTTCAGGTGCGCAATGGAAATATATTGCTCCCTCCCCATCCCATACATAACTAATAGGAATGCCATAAGCTCCGCTTCCCTCTGCACCGGTTTCTACCATTGACAGAAATCCGAATTCTCCCGAACGTAATAAATCAGTTGCATTCTTCTCATCCAACAGACGATCCTGTCTGCGAACATTAACATTAATATACTTCATCACATCAAATCTTTTAATTTACTTATATCGGTGATACGACCCGCTCCGCCTTTAAACTCTATTATTCCATCGCGCGACATTTCTGATATAGCTCTTGACAGCCAGAGACGTTCAACTCCAAAATAACCGGTTCTGTAAATCATTCCGGTTATTTCCGACTAAGCGCTGACAGCTGACAGGGCTCAAAATAATACGAATTTTTTACCAGATTTCCTTGCTTCCTTTTCTCTTTTTTCATAATTTGGTCTTGTCTCGTTGCTGATTTTTTATGATCCCTTTTCATCCATGCAGGCCATGGCCTGTTATTCATTGGGCATCTGTCATCATGAGGCCGCTTTTGTCGCTATGCCTCTGGCTCCTTGCTTGTGCCATGCTTTCAGGTCAGGTCTGTTCAATATCTGCCGAACATACCGATGCCATGTGTTTCGGAGAGTCGACTGGCACAATAAACATCACCGTAAGCGGAGGCCTTGAACCATATCAATTCTCATGGACCGGTCCGGGATCATTTACCAGCACTGACCAGAATCTGAGCGGACTGAGTGCCGGGACCTATACCGTGGTTGTCAGCGATGCCGGTGGTATTTGCCATGATACGGCAAGAATAACCGTCGGACAGCCGGATCATTCGATGGAATTCAGCGTCCAGCCCCTCGACCAGACTGACTGTTACGGTAATACTGTTGAGTTTTCGGCTCAGGTCAATGGTTTTATCGGGCCGGTAAGCTACCAGTGGCAATCAAGGCCTCCGGAAGCTGAGTTCAATGATATAAACTCTGAAACCTCCCCCGTTCTGGTTATTCATGATATCGGCGTAAGCGGTCAAAACATCCATGGCACCGAATACCGTCTGATTGCCTCTGACAACTGTTCAACAACAGCTTCCGAAGCAGCCCTTCTTGAGATAAATGCAGTGACCGGACTGACCGGATCGGTCAATCTGACGATCTGCAGCGGCAGCGGCACATCATATGAAGTTTCAACCAGGGGAAATGTAACAGCTTACCGGTGGTCATTCAATGACGGCACGGGCTGGCAGCCGATAAACGACAACAGCACTTATTCGGGAACCAAAACCCAACAACTTACAATATCGGATGCAACACCTTTACAAACCGGAGCTTACAGGGTGTCTGTCACCTTTACCACCCTGAACCAGCCTGAAAGCTATCCCGTATGCGTGGTCACAACGCATACGCGGAACCGGAACCTGATGGTAATGCCGCCGCTAATGCCGCCTGTAATTTCTTCTGACCAGGCAATCTGTCTGGGTGAAACTCCGGCTCCGCTCACTGCAACTTCATCAACAGGCGGGTCCGGGCCACCATTCTCGTATCAATGGCAGTTCAGCACCGATAATGTAAACTGGATTGACCTGACCGGAGAACAGGGTCTTTCATACTCCCCTCCTCCCCTGCTGACAACGACCTGGTACAGAATAGCCGTAACAGACGAAGGCCCCATGAACTGCGGAACCGCATACGCTTTTCCTGCCGCGATTGTTGTCAGTCCCCTGCCTTTAACATCAGCGATTTATCATAACTAAACAATACCAACACCAATAACAACACCAATAACAACATGAAACCCACATGTATCAAATACACAAACACGTATAAATATAATTTTCAAACATGTGCGGTTCCCCCGCTTGAGCGGGGCAGGCTATCATACCATTAAAATCAAAATTATATTATGAAAACAAAAGCTGCATTTCTTAAAACAATCCTGCTGATCATTACATCAGCAACTTTCACGGGACTATGGGCTCAGCCAAGTACCGCCGATCCCGATCATGCCTGCTTAAACTCCACGGAGGACTACTGGGTTACAGATACCCCCGGATCGACCTATAACTGGGTGCTCTCGGGAGGGGGTACAATCACCCAGGGGCAGGGTTCAAGCGCTATCCGGATCAACTGGACGACTACGGGAACATTCACCCTGACGGTAACAGAGACACTGGCCAGCACAAGCAATTGTACCGGAGCTCCGGTCACTCTGAACATTATCGTCAATCCGCTGCCGGTTCCAACAGCCACTGCCAACTCACCGTTCACAGGAGGTGACCTGAACCTTATCGGAGGACCTGACGGAATGGCCTCGTATGCCTGGACAGGACCAAACGGCTTCAGTTCTACAGAACAGAATCCGGTTATTACAGGTGTTACTGACGCTGCTGCCGGAACATATACCCTGACGGTAATAAATTCTGCCGGATGTTCAGCCTCAACAACGGTTGATGTTACTATCAACACTGTTGATCTTCCTACAGCTGTAGCCAATACTCCATGCGTCGGAGGCGATCTTACCCTGATCGGAGGACCTTCCGGCATGGCAAGCTATTCATGGACAGGACCAAACGGCTTCAGTTCTACGGAACAGAATCCTATAATAACGGGAGTGACGGCTGCGGCTGCAGGAACCTATACCCTGACAATTACGAATGCCGGCGGAGGCACTGCGTCTACAACAGTTGATGTTGTTATCAATCCTTTACCTTCTCCTGTTATAACCGGAGCGAACCCGGTTTGCCAGAACACCGGTGGAAGCACCGAAATCTACAGTACACCTGCCAACGCCGGTAGTACATATAACTGGACAGTCGTTGGAGGTACACTCAGCGGACAAGGCACTAACCAGATTGCTGTTCTTTGGACAACTCCGGGTGAAGGATCTGTCAGTGTCACCGAGACTGTGATAAGCACCGGATGCACGGCAACGGCTACTATTGAAATAACCGTTCAGCCTGCTCCCGTAACAAGCGGTATTTATCATAATTAGACTTTGGACAGAAAGTCCTTTACAGGAAGTATTACTTAAACTTCATTCTTGTGACTGTCTGAAAAACCGGCTTTTATCCTTTTATCCCCATGTGACTCGGGGAGAAATGTTGCTAAATAAGGTTTTTCAGACAGTACCACGGGAATGGCATAAAATACCATGACACTTGCTCAAAAGGCATGTCTATATGATCGCCTTTGGCATATTGCATTTTATCTGCCTCAGGTCAGCCGGCCAGATGACAATGCCCGATCATGTCTGCCCCGGACAGACAAAACATTACTATGTCAATCCCGGCCGGCTTACAGCTTCAACCTATACATGGTGGATTGACGGCAGGATCGTACCCGGAACGAATACCGCTGAATTATTCCATACCTGGGATTCATCAGGGACTCACTTGCTCGAAGTGCAGGAAACCTCGCCCAATGGTTGTACGGGACTCAGGATATCCGGACTGATACTGGTAATTCCCCGACCTGAGATTCAAATCACTGTAAGCGACACCTTGCTTTGTAACGGAGAGCATGCGGTCATTCATGTTAAAAATCCGACTGTCGTGAGTTGGGGAAAATGGATGTATGATCTTGATGTAGAAGCAGAACCGGAAATAAGCGGACATACCGCAAGTAACACATATTCAAGTCCGACTGATCTCTGTGAGATACTTTTCAACAGGGGCAGGGAAATACACAAGATAGTCTACACATTCGTGCCATTTATTTTAAATGATAAGGGAGAGCGCTGTTGTGAAGGGAAAGAAGTGAAGATCACGGTATGGATTCATCCCGGATTCAAATGCAGGGAAGACTTGTTGAATATCCCGAATGCTTTTTCCCCAAACGGGGACGGGATAAATGATGTCTGGAACATTATCGGGAAAGAATTCTTTCCAGGTATAGAAGTAACAATCTACAATCGCTGGGGGCAGGTGGTATGGAAGTCAGCCAGGGGTTATCCTGTTCCATGGGACGGCCGGAGCCGGGGAAAAACCTTGCCGGTGGATTCTTATCATTACCTTATCGAGCTTCACGATGGAACAAGGTCAATAATAGGGAATGTTACGCTGTTGAGGTGAAAGAGGATTTTGTCGTCTCCGGTTTTTTATCTATCTTATCATGGATCATTTGCCGCAGTCATTCTCAGCCAGAATTACCCTCAGATCAATGGCAGAAGCGGCTTTGAATCAGTCAAAACCGGACAAGCTTGGAAACACAGATCCATATTCCCATCCCCTTCCTTTTCAACCCGCTAAAACACTATCTTCCCTTTATCAGAAGTTTTGCAGCAAGCAGGACAATGTCAGTCAACGATCCGCGGCTGAAGGATCTGACAAGGGAAATAAAGCATATAGGCTCACGTGTCATGGATATATACAAGGGCAGCCTTACAATGGATGAGATCTTCGATGAAATCATCTATTATCTGGAGAGTAAGTGTCTTTTATCACAGTCCGGTTATATGGCATGGATAGGAAGAGACTCCCGGGATTTCAGAATAATAACACTGTCGGACGGCTCACGGTGGACACTCAAATACCACGACAATGCCACCAGGTTCGTCCATATTTTTCCTACACGATCGGGTCCGCACTCCTTCCGGACAAAGGCAAACACTCTGAAATCGGCCATCCTTTACCTGGCAGTAATCGGAAAGGATTATGTAACAGATGCTGACCTCAATGCTGCACGGACTTTGGCGGGATTGTCGCCTGTCGGAAATGTTGCCGATGCTGAAGCTGTTACTGAAATGATAGAAATTATCAGGAGCCTCTGATACGCGCTCTACTATAACATGAACATTTCCTGAGCCTTGTAAAAAATATGCCTGCGGAATATTTTTTATTATATTTACATTTCCAAATTCTGCCCGACAAATGACCGAAACCGAAAAGATCAAAAGCCTTGTTCTTGCTCCTTATATAATAAAAGCTACCGCACTTATCGGCAAAAAGAGAGGTGTTGGAGGAAACCAGTTCCGCCATGCCATGGCAACAATGGCAATACTTCTCGATTACAAGCTTTTCGATGACCATATACTGCTCAAGGCAGCTGTCATACACGATTTGCTGGAAGATGTACCGGAGACCAATGTGTTCGAAATAAGGATTATCGAGGGGCAGGCCGATGATGTCCTTGCTCTTGTAAAAGAAGTTACCAGACCTCCTGACATGCCAAAGGAGCTTTACCTGAAAAATATTCTTGAAAACGGCTCTTACAGGGCAAAAGTCCTCAAATGTGCCGACAGGATATCCAACCTTACCGACCTTAATACCGACACTCACTCCGTAAAAAAGATAAATGATTATCTTGATGAGACCGAGAAATGGGTGCTGCCTATGGCTCAGCAGGTAAATCAGAATATGTTCAGGGAGTTGTCGGATCTGATTATAAGCCGCAGAAAATATGCCCGATGCGCGTCGGGATTAGAACCGGAAAACGCTTCGGAATAGCGCAGGGCACAGAGCTCAGGGCACAGGGCGCAGAGCACAGGGCTCAGGGCGCAGGGCACAGGGCACAGGGCGCAGGGCACAGGGCACAGGGGGAAGAACGGCATGCGGCTCGCGGCGAAAGACGAAGAGACCGCAAGACCACAAGACCGCAAGACCACAAGACCGCAAGACCGCAAGACTGCAAGACAAAGTAACATGTATGCGATGTGTTAACATTTATCTCTTAATTCGCATTAATAATATATATATTACTTTTTCCCGAAAAAATTGGAAATAAGTAATGGTTCTGTTACTTTTGTGTCAGGATTGAAATTACATTCAATCTTACGTTCTTTGATAATTATAAAAACCGAGGCTTATGAAAATATCAGATTTAATTGAAATCCTCAAGGATGACGGATGGACGCTTGTAAGAATAAAAGGCAGTCATCGTCAATTTAAACACCGTACCAAAAAAGGATTAGTAACAGTTTCTGGTAAATTATCCGATGATATTAAGAAAGGTACTTTAGGAAGTGTATTGAGACAAGCCGGACTTAAATGATTCGGCTTGTCTTAGTACCGGATTA
>JAAYQC010000212.1 GCA_012519515.1 Bacteroidales bacterium
TCTCCCTCATTTTTGATTGCGCTTTTGGAACACGGCGGCCGCAACCTCCATATAGTTATTATAACGCAGATGCTAAGCCGTGAAATGCACAGGGCCATAGCCGGCCGCGGTTTTTTATATATCACCGTTTCGGATTTGCGGCTGGATGCCAAGGATATTTTTCGCTATTATTCTTCCTCCGGCATGAAAATCACAAAAAAGGATGCCGAAACTATCGCGCATTTTACCGAGGGTTGGATTATCGCAGTATATCTGCAGATGATTGTATATCGGGAAACAGGCGAATTCAGCTCCTGTGCAATCATCCCGCTCATGGATCATCTCATATGGGGGAGGCTCACGGAGGGCCAGCAAACATTTTTACTGTATTTATCCCCTTTTGAAACGGTCACCCTGCGGCAGGCATGCGTTCTCGGCCGCTTTGAAACATTGCCCGGCTACGCGATGGAGGCTTTGCACAGCCCGTTTATCAGGTATGATAATGCCTCGTCGTGCTACGAAATGCACAGTATTTTGTCCGAGCTCCTTGCCCGGAAACGTACAGAGCGGGGGGCGCTCTTTGAACGCGAATGCCTTTTGCGAGCGGGCAATTTTTGCCGGGATAACAACAAAAATGCGGAATCCCTCGCTTTTTATTGGCAGGCCAAACATTATGAAGGAATATTGTCTTTGGATTTTTCATCCTTAATTTTTGATAAAGTAGGCGATACGGCCTTTTCAGAGGTTGCGCAGGACATTGCGCAAAATTGCCCTGCGAAAATTAAAAACGAATATGCTCTTTCCATGCTTCGTATAGCCTGGGCGCTTAAGGCCGCCGGCATGGACATGTTATTTTGTGATTTGCTGGACGAACTTGATTTGACACTGGAGCGGGACGGTATGCTTCGGGCCGAATGGCAGCTTTTATCGTCTTACCGGTTTTTTCCCGATATAGATAAAATGTTTCCGTTGCTGAAAGAAGCCGCATTTTTGTTCGGCGGAAACTGTTCACGGGTCATTCTGCCCGATGCTCCCTGGTGCTTCGGGGATTACTCGCAGATAGCCACATTCCACCGGTTGCCGGGGGAAGCTGATCGGGAAGCGGACAGGCTTGAGGAATTCATTTCCTTCTACTCGAAGCTGACCGGCGGCCACGGCAGCGGAGCGGACGCACTTTTTCGCGCGGAGCTTGCCCATTACCGCGGAAATTTAAACGAGGCTGAGATTTTGGCCTATAAGGCAATTTTTTTGGCTCAGGCCAATGGGCAGAGCATAGTTCAAATCGGAGCGGCGATGCATCTTTGTGAGATCGCGGTGGAAAAGGCTGATTTTGAAAAATGGCAAAACGCGTTGAATTCCATGGAGCACGCGGCCGCCAATCTGAACAGCACCACGGTGCGCGCGGTGCTTGATACGCTGCGCGGGCTTCTTCTTAACGAACTGGATCACCACGATCGGATTCCCGGCTGGCTTAAAGACATGGAGCAAATAAAAGTCCTGCCCCCGGCTCTGAGGCTTAACGCGCTATTCGTTCACATTTCTTTTTTGATGCACAAAGGCGAATTCACGCGAGTGATCGGCATCCTTCAGGCTATAAGAGAATCAAAGAATTTCTGTTTGCTTTTTTGCAGCCAGCTCAATTACATATTGACAGCCGTCTGCCAGATTCAGACAAAAGAAAGGGCCCTTGCGGCCGTAAATTTGGAGCACGCTTTGGAACAGGGAATGCCGGACGGTTTCGTTTATCTGTTTGCGGTATACCATGAGTCGCTGAAAGGGCTGTCCGAGGAACTTATCAGCGAAAAATATCCCGAGCATCTGTCAAACTATCTGGAAATCAAAAAGCGATTTATGACCGGCTTTGATGAGCTTCACTCGGCTCTTTTGCCGGGTTCCGCCTACGAAAACCTGACGGAACGCGAGCGTGAAATAGCGCTTCTTGCGGCAAGAGGGCTTAAGAACAGCGAGATAGCCAAACAGCTTACCGTTACGGAAAATACTGTGCGAA
>JAAYQC010000206.1 GCA_012519515.1 Bacteroidales bacterium
CATTACTCCACTTTAGAGATTAAAGAAGATATAAATACCTATAATTAATGTAGTTATAATATTATTTGTCCAGTGGAGTAACTAAAAAACATGGTGGAGTAAGGTGGAGTAAAGTGGAGTTCAGGGAGTAAGTTCCGGTATTTTTTTTAAAAAAAACCATTCGGAAAGCACCAAGTAAAAACGAATCCATGAAACTTGTTTACAAGATCACTTTGAACCCGTATCTTATAAGCATAGTCTGCATGCAGGACATCGATTCAAAAGAGGTAAAGTATTCTTTACCATGCCACTTTCATTTATCCGAAAGGAAAACGATATGTCTTTCAAATGCAGGTGTATTGAAAACTTTGGATACTCTCAGAAGTTCAATGAAAATGAAGTCTTAACAGCGGAATACATTGGCGGGCGGGTGTTCTGTTTCGGACCCTGCACACCAGCGGAGTTAGATCAAAAGCTAAAAGACAGTGAAACTGGAATATCCAGAATAACCAATTCAGCCGGGAGTGAATTCCTTATTCCAAAGCATGAATACTATTCACGATTTAAAAAGCTGAATGAGATAACTACAATTAAAGAATGTGTCTAACAGGTTCACAGCGGGGTACAAATGCAAACCGGGGGGAGCAATGCCTTTTCCGGTTTGCTTCAATAGTACATTTCCTTTACAAGTACATCATTAACCTTAAAGCGAAAAAGATATTCGTTAATAATACCGTTTATTTCGATGGGTAATAAAACCTGTACTGTCTGTCCGATATCTGCTTTTGTAATGAGGGGCGCTATCATCCAGCCCAGGGAACCGCTAAAAGAAATATTATCGACAGGACAGAGTAAATCAAATTTGTGTGAGTTTTTGGCTATCACCGAAGGTGATTGAGGCTTTTCTTTGTCAATGTATTTTACCCCTGAATGAATCACTCGCATACTGGCGCCATTACCGCCGATTATCGCGGCTTCATCCCAGGGAACTTTAATTGAATGCTCAGTTTTATTCTCTAAAATAAATTCAAACTGTTTTGTATTAGCTGTAAATGTTATCCTGATTAGACTATCTTCAAACTGATATTTTGTTGTGTCATTTTCAGAAAACTTATGAATAACCGGCTTTCCGTACCTTTCTGTAAAATCGGCGGGGCGTTCTACTTCAGATAATGACAAGTCATAATTAATTAGGGTATAACTGCAGGAGAGAACCGAAGCGGTGAACAGTAAAGACAACAGTTTTTTCATTGGAAAGATCCCCTTTCTATTATTACCATAAATATAGCATACTCCTTTCCTGATGCACAATTAATTTTTTTATTGACATCGCACCCTGAATTGTTGTATACTGAAAATACCTAAACCTAACGCGGCATTATCCCCGGTCCGTGATCCGGATTTTTTTATTTTCGGAAATCACAAGGCCAGTCTCCGGTATCCGTGAGGACCGGGCGCACCGTTAGGGCGTAGGTAGACTGGCTTTTTTTATTACCTAAACCTAACGGAGGTACCACATGGTACGCAACTCTATCTCTTCCCCTGCCCTTTCCTTCATCGAAACCGCAGTCTATGAACTCCAGAAGCAGATGCACGAACAACGGATTGAACTGATCCGGGCGGGAGTCGTTTCCAAGCTTAATAAACCCGTTGCACCTTCCCAGTACTGGCTTGAAGACTTTCAGGATATGCCCGGCAGAAATATCGTGATACCAATGCGGGCCGATTCAGAAAAGCCGGGGATCTGCCTTATTATGGTGGATGCAGAGGGTAAAAGTGAGCTTGTCGGGCAGTTTGTAATTCCCGATGAAGACAAGATCGATGAGGTTCACGGTACTGGCTTCTTTTGGGGTTTTCATTCCTTTAAAGAAGCACTGAAAAGGGCTGAACTTGTTCTTATGGAGCAATCAAACATAACCGAAAACGCAGACCGCTTGCATGCTCCTTATGTTCCCAGCGAAGAATGTCTTGACAAATTAAGAGACGGATACAACATTATGGATTTATTGACTGGTGAAGGGGTGAGTGCAAGTTCTGACACGCGAGAGGGTTATTTGGAGGCTATGTATAGCCTGTGGAAAACAAACATGAAACCGGCTCTTGATGATCTGATATGGGGTTGAACAACAGACCGGCGCGGAAGCTTAACGGTTCTGCAATCTATTGCCGGGTGCTGTCCCGGCTTCATTTACGGCGTAAGGAATTTCGGGGTATTTTCCAGAGTAAAACTAAGAGAATTCATTAACCAGGAGATGATGATTTATGGAAGGTAAATTAAATTCAATCGAATTCTGGATGTCAAGAGCGAACGCGTTAAACGTTCAGAATATAACTCTTCAGAATAAAATTGACGATCTGAGACTTGAGATCAAGCAGTTAACAGTTTTGGCTGAAGCCCAAGAAAACGTTATTAATTCTATGATTCAGAAGCAATCAGAACCGGAACCGGAGTATAGTGAGCCCGAAACGGAAATCGACATTGAAACACTTGCCCGGAAGCTATCAGAGGAGGGTCCCGGGATTACATTCACAGACAGGGACTTGAACCGGGAAATAAATCTGCTTCTGGTTGATGCGGGTTGCACTCCACCTGTTTAATACAGAGGGATTAATATGATCAAGACTGACAAATATCTTAAGGGCAGAGGTCAACCAGCAGGGGAACTGCCTGCATCTTGGGAATGTTACACGCGGGCAGAGTTGGAAAGCATAATAGCCGATATACTCAGGGACCAGAAATCCAGAGGGCCGGTTGACTGTTCACCTGATACAGATACGGCGGCAGAAGTACGGGATTAACATTTACAAACAGGAGTAATAATTATGAAATCATCGAACAGAGCTTTTACTTTGAATATGGATCTTCAAAACACCCCAGAGTGTTTCAAGGGCTGGCAAGTCACAGCGTTTTTAATGATGTGGGGTTCAGATCTTGCCCGGCGCATGTTTGAGAGGCCTGCAGAAATAGGGGGTACTTAGCGTTGCAGGTCATAGAATTGGTCTGCCTTAACGATCGGAATTTGCAGGGGGGAAATCCGTTTTTGGAATTGAAGTGATTGACATAGATAAATATTTACATAATGGTACTTGAAAACAGTTTACCATTAAAGCATGTTTGGAGTGATAGCTGGATTCACAGCGGAAAGGCGGGAGGCATGACTTATGAAGAAGCTTTTAAAATAATGCTTAAAGCATTGGGCAAAAATGTAAAAAGCTACACTGAAGAGGAAACGGAGGCATTGGAGTTCATTAGAGAGCAAGATTTAAAGGTTGAAATTGAAGAACTTATTAATATTGCAGAACATCCCCAAACCATTGAATTTACATCCAAAGACGGAAAATATATCATTTGCACTATTGATGGTGAATACATGCATGTTTACCCGCACAATTACCGGCTTACTTCCGAAGATATCGAGCATGTAAATACCCAACTCCGAAAAAGAGGATTGATTGAAGATAATCCCTTCGATCCTGATAATATTTAACGCAAGGCCGGGAAACCGCA
>JAAYQC010000207.1 GCA_012519515.1 Bacteroidales bacterium
CAATGTTAACAGGCAGCAATTCAAATTACTAACAGGCAGATTGTAGATACAGTGCATAATAATCCAGAAAATTTGCCAGATTTAAAATCCGCTCTACTATTTGAAGAGGGCTCCTTCCGGTTCAGCTCAGATATAATTTACATAGATCTTGTAAATAAAGATAACAATGGAGAGAAATGCGCATGCCCTGTAAAAATCATCCAGAAACAGAATCGATAGCCCGATGCTTTGGTTGTCAAGAATCTTTTTGTGAAAACTGTCTTGTTGAAATCAGTGGACAGCGTTATTGCGGTTCATGTAAAGTAATAGCATTGGAAGATGTTACACCAGTACTGGAACCTCAGGGCACAACACCATGTAATGAAGCTAATGATGCTTTAATATATGCGATAATCAGCATTTTCTGTTTTGGTATCTTTTTGGGTCCCATGGCCATATCAACAGCAAATACCGCCAAAAGAAAGATTGCTGCAGATCACAGCCTTACCGGTACTGGTAAAGCGAATGCCGCTATAATCATTGGAACAATAGCTCTCATTTTCTGGATCCTGGGTCTGGCAGCCAGAATTTTACAAAATTAAAAAGGTGAATTATTCTAAAAGGGATAACCATGCAATGTACGATGTGCGATAAACCAATCAATTCACTTCAAAATTACGGAGAGGATATAATGCCTCTCTGTTATGCATGTAAGATCATATACGACCGGGAGCAAGAAAGAAAAGAAACAGAATGCCGTGAACAGATGCGATATAAAAACGAGAATCTCTTGAAGCAAAATACCTTATATGACCCAGCGATACCTGAAGGCATTACTTATAATATATGTAGAGCAGATTTTCTATCCTGCGATTCAGATAATATCGATACTGAAAACATCCGTAAGGAATGCAATTCTGATGAAAGCAATGAAAAACCGAATAGTTCAATAGCTACATTTGAAGTACCAAATTTAAATTCTTCCTGCATTAATCATCCACAAGTAACCGCACAATTCAAATGTATTCATTGTAATGCTGCTTTATGTCCAACATGTGCATTTTCTTTTCCTGGAGATATTCATCTATGTCCTGTCTGCATCAGGAAAAAACCCTCAGAATTAAATCCTAAAATCAAAAGAAACGCTTGCATCTCAATATTCACTGCAGCATTCAGCTTTTTTTCCTGGTTTTTTTTAGTTATAACACAAGATAAGCTTGAGGACACATTATATCCCGCTGCCATTGGTTTGATAACATTACTTTTCACGCTTTTTCCAGCGATTACAGGTTACGCAATGGGAGTAGGAGTGTTGCCTAAAAAGGGTAAAAAGCCGATTTTATTGCTCATTGGAATAATTTGTAATTCAATACTGATCGCATTTTTTATTCTATTCGCAATTATAGGAATTTTCATGGCATGAGGAGATTGTATGGGACTGGTTCAGATAAAAGTAAGTGATGTCTCCGGGAGCAGGAGCTCTATAGTAGAGGCTCCGGATGATATTCCGGTATTCCGGATTATTTTGTTGCTAGTGGAAAAGCTTAACCTACCTCTTAACAGTCCTGATGGGCAAATTCTTAGCTACAAACTACATCACCGCCGTTCTGCATCGCAGTTGATTGATGAACAAACATTATTTGAGGGAAATGTACGCGATGGAGATGAATTACGATTACAACCTGAAATAACAGCAGGATAAGGTTACTAAACATGCGACAGCGGCAAGAGTCTCTTTCCATTAGTGCTGTTGAACACCGTTTTTCAAGGCTCGAAACAATTCAATGGTGGAATCAGTCGCTTTTAAAGCAATCGGTGGTACTCATTATTGGTGCTGGTGCTTTGGGTAATGAAGTAATAAAAAACTGCAGCCTGCTGGGTATTGGAACCTGTATTATCGTAGATAATGACCAGATCGAACAAAGCAATCTCAGTCGTTCTGTTCTGTTCAGAACCATGGATGAAAATAAAAATAAAGCAGAGTGCGCTGCAAAGGCCGCACATTCTATCTATCCCGATATTACCTGTATACCTATTGCAGGTAATATTATTGGAGATGTCGGACTAGGTTGGTTCAACAGAGCCGATATGGTTATTTCTGCAGTGGACAACAGGGAAGCCAGACTGTTTATAAATAAAATATGTGCAATGCTTGGAAAACCATGGATCGATGGTGGCATAGATGTTCTTAATGGTATAGTTCGTGGTTTCCATGCACCAGAAACAGCCTGTTACGAATGTACGATGAGTAAAACTGACTGGAACCTTATCAACAAACGGCGCTCCTGTTCACTTCTTGCCAGACATGCCGCAACTGAGGGGGGGATTCCCACAACCCCAACGACAGCTTCGGTAATCGGCGCGCTACAGGTACAGGAAATGATCAAGTACTTTCACAATAAAAAATGGTTAAAAGGAGAAGGCTTTCTCTTTGAAGGTTTAAATCATTCTTCTTATACCGTTACCTATCGGATAAATCCAAACTGTTTGCACCATGAAAATCCTTTGAAAGTAAAAAAAACTGAAGAGTTATCCAAGAACTCAACCCTCGAAGAAGTGTGGAGGTCTGCTAAACAGTATCTTGGAGGATGTGATGCAC
>JAAYQC010000208.1 GCA_012519515.1 Bacteroidales bacterium
CCTCCTCATCCTTAATGAAACGGTTGAAAAAGATAACATCCTCTTCGATTCCGGATTCCTTTACCAGCTCGCGATATGGCGCTTCGTTTTCATAGAATTCCCCGGCAACAAGCAGCTTTAGTTTTTTGTTCTTCAGTTCAGGATGCGAAAAGGCTTTAAGCAGAATATCAAGTCCCTTATAATCCCTGATAAAGCCGAAGAAAAGGAGGTATGAGAAATCGGGATCGAGTTTAAGTCCGGCCAATGCTTCATCCCGGCTGATTTTTTGCCCGTAATTGTCGTATAACGGGTGCGGAGCAATACATACGGGGATATCATTCCTGAATTCAATCACATCAAGCCTTACCGTATCTGACATAACAGTGGCGCCGTCGATGCTGTTCAGAAAACATTTAGTCAGAAACCTGTCTCCCATATGTTTTTCATGAGGAAAGGCATTGTCCACAAGTGAGATCACCACAGTATACTTGTTTGATCTGACTATTCTTGCCACCGTGGCAAAGCATGGTGCCAGAAAAGGAGTCCAGTACCTGACCAGGAGGATATCTGGTCTTTCCTTTTTCAGTCTGTAGCCCATTTTAAGCCAGTTAACAGGGTTTATTGAATTGATTTCCCGTCGTATCATTATATCCTCAGGTGGTGGATTGCTGGTATACTGACTCTTACCCGGAAATAACAAACCGGGATACTGCAGGGAAAACGTACGGATATCCACCTCCTTGCTTTCTGAGATAAACTGACGTGCAAGCCTTTCGTTAAAGGTGGCAATACCTCCCCTGTAGGGATGTGCTGGCCCGAGAAAGGTGATCTTCATCAAAAGAAAATAATCGGTAAAAATATAAAATCAGTTCCATTACCCTTCAGGCAGAACGATTTTTTTTAGTTTTGCCTCTTTAAAAATCTAAATTTTTCAGCCTGCAAAGTTAAGGTAATCCTTCAGATATTTAAAGTCGGGGGTCAGGTTTCCATCCTTTAGTATTGTAGCCCTGTTTATCATTTTGCTATCCGAACCGGTAAAAAGATCGTGAAGTGCGTTTCTCATAAGCTGTTCACCAAAGTCATGCGAAGCGTCACGGGGAAGTTCTCCCGGTAGATTGTCTATCGACATTACAGTTATGTTGCCGGGCCTGGTAAATGCCGGTTCTTCCTTTTCAAGTACAGGATTGTATCCATAGAAAGGGTCGGATATGGTTGTGGCTCTTAGGGTTGAAGGCACCGAACCATTAATGTCGCAGCTGATATCTGCAATAATGCTGATTCTGAATTCATTTCGCTTCATATCATCGCGCGTGAAGAAAACCGGGGAGGCCGGATCCCAAAAATGTCCGGTTATCAGGATATCCGTAACATTAGTAAACGGAAGGAAGGTTGAAACATAATCTGAAGGGTGACTGCAGAAATGACTGAAGTTAAATGGTTTGTCGTCTTTGTGCCTGACATAGTGTTCCGGACCGATCTGGCATACGACAGCTACGTCAAACTCACGGTTCAGGAAATCTTCGGGTGAAACCTGGACAAGATCACACACGCTGAGTGTTTCCATCGCACCGTTGGCAACACGTCCGGTGCCGGTAACAAGGATTTTCAGGCCGGGTTTGAGCTCTATCAGCCTGAGTCCTGCCCACATTTCATCCAGATCGTGGCACTGGTATGCAGGCTTAAGCCTGAACCTGTTTGTCCTGATGCCCCTTGCTCTCAGCGCATTATAGGCTCCCACTATTCCCGCCCATCTGCCAAATGCCACCACGCGGTCGCCCTGACCTGTTGTAAGGTATTCATAATCGACAAGTGTGATTCCCTTTGAAGCCATATCCCTGAACATATCTCTGTTATGTTCCTGTTCCTTGGCCACATGTGCGAAAAACAAATAGGTTTTACCGGGGATGAAAGTTCTGCGGTCGACTTCCTTCACACCCATCAGGATATCGCATTCGTGAAGATCTTCCCTGAGAGGGATGTTAAGATACTCATACTCTTCATTCGAATAACACCTGTAATCGCTGGGTTGAACAAAGAATTCTACAAAGGGATATAGTTCTTCCAGGGCCGTTATCTGAGGCGGAGTAAGAGGCACTCTTCGGTCAGGCGGGTTTTTTGTTTCCCGGAGAATCCCGATTTTAAGTGATTTTTCCATGAGAAAGCTGTTAGGTTGACTCAAATGTAAGCATTATAGCAATAATTTTTCTTAACAAAGATCATATAAGGCACAAAATTTGTAGATTTGCATCAAATTCCGGGGCTGACCTGGTTTTGACAGCATGAGAGGTGGTATGTAAGCATGCAGGATGTGGTGACGCGTTCCTTGAACAGTGTTACAAAACAATAACTGGCGAATATAATTACGCTCTCGCTGCTTAAGCGAATCAAGTAACTTAAGCTTAATCCCGGCACAGGTGTCGGGACGGGACGTCTCCCGGGCGGTCTGGCCCTGATCCAACCCGACACGGAGGCGCACGCGATTCGGGGCTAGCCTGATGATCGTCCCGCTCTGATGGCGAAACAACAGGGACTAAGGGCACTTTAGCTTGTTCTGCAGCTGAAGTGTCACGAAAATCAAGCACGACTAAGCATGTAGAAAGCGTATGGTCTCCTTGTTTGGACGCGGGTTCGACTCCCGCCAGCTCCACTAAGAACCACATTCCAACGAGTGTGGTTTTGTTTTTTATTTACCTGATTCCCAAAATTTCAATAATATCAACCTGATTTTACTTTCCGGTAAAAACAATTATTTACTCGTCAGACTTATATTGCCTGTCTCTTCTTTTAATTCAGAGTTTTTTTTACGCTTTTTAATATTTTCAGAAACTAATATTAAAACGATAACAAGTGGTACTGTCATAAAAGCGAGAAGTCCTATTAGTGCCCTCATAATTAATGTTTTATTGTTCAGTATTTTATATTATACTGATATTCTTCTACTGAATATCTTTTGTTTTAAAAAGCGCTTTCCGGGTAAACTTTTTCTACAACTGCATTTCCGGAGAAACCAGGTATAGTAAACAAGGACGTCTGCAAGATAAAGTCAGACAAGAATGTTTCATTCATAATAGCAACCCTTTAGCTACCCGGGAAATATAAATATTTTGACAAGAACCAATATTACAAATACCGCGAGCCAGATTAAAAAGACTTTAAATCCATTAGACATATTTGGCAGTTTCATAACAGAGAATTTATTATATGAAGAGACTGTTTCAAAAGTACTAATGAATTTACTTAGCATTAATTAGAATATTATTAGAAGGTTATTAGAAACTCTTTAAGGATTGGAAGTTGATTGGAAGGATTACATTGACATAACTACCATCACAAAACCACCTGGATATGACATCCTGAATCAGGAACTAAAGGATCACAAATTCCATCATAAAACTCCCTGGCCCTGATATGCCGGGACATAACCATAAGGATTACTGAATCTTACACTCGTCACGAAACGCCCTATACATGACATGCTCCAAAGGAGCATCCATCAGCCGGCAACTTCTCTGAAAGAGAAGGATTTTAATAACCTCCGGTGAAACCGGAGGCACGCACCCCCCCCGGACGTTAAGCTCCGTAGAGCCTGCCCCGCTTATAGCGGGGAGCGTGACTTCTTTGTTCAACTGCATTGCAGCTGGTCGTGGTTGAAACTTTACCTTCCCTCAGCAAATCCCTTTTTGCAGAACAATTTCCCGGGTTTGATATCGTCTTAGCTTCCAAATAGTAAATTTGTATTAAATTGACAGGCATGATGGGTGACATTAATATTTTAATTGTTGAGGATGAACAAAGGCTTGCTGAGCTTTTAAGAAAGCAATTGGAAGAAGCCGGATTTTATGCTGAAATAGCGTATGATGGGTTTGTTGGGAAACAATTGGTGGAGAAAAACAAATATAATCTTATCATTCTGGACATTAATCTTCCATTAATCAATGGCTATGACTTATGTAAAGAGATCCGAAAAACGAACAGTCAAATTCCAATTATCATGCTAACCGCTTTCGGGACACCAGAGAATAAAATAGCAGGATTCGATATGGGAGCAGATGATTACATAGTTAAGCCGTTTGATTACAGGGAGTTGTTGGCACGTGTGAATGTGTTTTTAAGACGGTCAAATTCAAATATCCTGACTGCTGAGAGTAAGATAAAGATTGCTGACCTCGAGATGGATTTGAATACCAAAACAGTTACCCGTTCAAATAAAAGGATTGACCTTACCGCGAAAGAGTCTTTATTACTGGAAACCTTCCTAAAGAATAAGGATAAATTACTTACCCGTGATTTCATCATAGAGAAAGTCTGGGGTATAGAGTTTGACCCGAACACCAACATTATTGATGTATATGTCAACTATTTAAGGAAAAAGATTGACAGGGATTTTGAGCCGAAACTCATACATACAAAATTCGGTTTTGGTTTTTATTGCAGCGAATCAGAAATTTAAATATGAAACCCACATGTATTGCATACACAAACACTTATGTGTGTGATTTTTCAGCCATGTGGGTTCCCCCACTTGAGCAGGGCAGGCTATCAGACCATTAAAATAAAAATTATATACGGATGAATATAAAGACAAGATTATCACTTCAGTTCACTCTTATTACCACTGGAATCCTTTTATTTTTTTCATTGCTTGTTTATTATTTTTCATATACAAGCCAACTTGCCAAATTCAGGCAAAATCTCCTTGACAGTGCTAAAAACATGACTACTCTATTAATTAATGTCGTAGAAGTCGATTCATTATTATTGCAGAAGATTCAGCAATCAACCATCTCATGGGAAAAGGAAGAACTGACAATAACTGATTCCGCATTTAACCTAATATATGAGAACAACGTTCAGTATCTTGCTGATAACAAAACTCTGATGAATAATGCCTCCGGTGATTTAAACTATTTCTCAATAGCAGGTAAGGATGGGGTTTACTACAAACATATTTATGACAAATGTCCATATCATGTGTTCGCTATGGCAATCGATAAATCACGTGTTGAAAACTTAACAAGTCTTCGGAAAATCTTATTCTGGAGTGTCATCTTCATTATTTGGTTATCAGTTCTCCTATCATATTTATTCTCAAAAAAGGCGATAAAACCAATATCGCAGATCATTAAAAACGTTCAGGAAATCAATTCTTTAAAACTCGACAAAAGGCTTGATGAAGGTAACAGGAAAGATGAACTGGCTCAATTGGCAATTACTTTCAATGAAATGCTCAGCAATCTTGAAATTGCATTTAAAAATCAGGAAGACTTTGTTTCGAATGCTTCACATGAATTACGTACACCTTTGACGGTAATGATTGGCGAAACCGACTATTTTTTGAGCCATGAAAGAAGTAAAGAAGAATGCACTAAACACATTTCAGGATTAGTCACTGATCTCAAAAAACTTAATTTACTTATTAACAATCTTTTGGAGTTAGCACAGATCAACAAAAACACAGAAATAATATTTTCAGATGTTCGTATTGACGAAATAGTATTTAGTGTTATTCACGAGATACGGGACAAGTATCATGGACGTAAAATTGTGCCCAGAATTGTGTATCCTGAAAGCGGGAGTGAACTTGTAATTAAAGGCAATTCAGGGATGCTCGAAATTGCATTGAAAAACCTGCTTGATAATGCATGTAAATTTTCAAATGATGATATTATAATCGAGTTTGTAATTACTGACAATCATATAAACATAATTATTGAGGATAAAGGGATTGGTATTCCTGCAAATGAATTAAAAAGCATTTACAAACCATTTTCACGAGCATCCAATGTGAAATATATTGGTGGATTTGGTATTGGTCTTGCTTTGGTTTCAAAAATACTGGAACTACATGATGCAGTTATAGATATTGAAAGCAATTTAAACAAAGGTACCCGGTTTGATATTCTTTTCAGACGTAAAGCGGGATAAGTCAATATTTATTTAAGTACTCTTACTTGTCAATTTACGAAATGAGAAAAAGGATTGTTACAAAAACAGCAGATAAAACTGCAATAAGGAAGATGGTATCATCTACACACCAGTCAACTTTTCTTATTTGCCTTTCGCTTTTTATCGGATATTCTTTTTCAATTTCTGTCATAACCTTATTTTTAATTTAACATTATAAAAATAAGAGTAGTCAATAGATTCATTCATTAGAAACTTATTAGAAGCTAATTAGAATTTATTTAAAGAATTGCTATAACAGACTACCATCATAAAACTACCTGGATGACATGTTCCTTCGGAGCATCCATCAGCCGGCAGTTTCTCTGAAAGAAAAGGATTTTAATAACCTCCTTGAAACCGGAAGTACGACATCTCCCCTGACGTTAAGCTACGCAGTGCTTTTTCTTTTTAAACAACCCTCGTTTGTCCCTTTTTAATATATTTGAGAACTTGTAAGCATACAAAATATTAAAACCATGAGAAAACTTCAAGTCCTCACTCTATTGCTTTTTTCATCAGTCCTGACCCCGGCTCAGGACAACATCAACTGCACTGACTGGAGAGTTTCGGATATAAACCAGCTTTATCTTCCTTTTTTTGCAGGGAATCCTTCTGTTGACGGCAAACTTTTTGATCATGCTGCCTTACTTGAAAACACCAGTGCTGATGCAACGAAAGCAGCTAACTGGAAGGTCATCAGCCTTGGAAGCGACAGTCTTATACCCTCGGTCAGCGGCAAAGATCAGTTGGTTCTGATAGCTGGATACCTGGAAAGTGACCGTTGGACCAAGGCTTCGATGGAGATTTCGACCAATGCACTCTTCGAACTCTACCTCGACGGGAAAAAAGTAAAAACACAGGGAACTGCTCCAGATAAGCCTGTTAAAGTTGAACTTACAATCGGAACCGGAGTTCACGGGCTGATGCTTAAGCTGATAAGCACTGAACAGGCACTGAAATTCTCAGCCTCTTTAAGCCCTGCCGGCGAAGCTGCCGAGTTTACATGGTCAACTAATCCGGCCAGGACTGTTACCATTCACGATATCCTTGAAGGAGAAAGCATTGCAGATGCAAAGCTATCGCCATCAGGCAAGTATCTTCTTATTCAGACGAACGAGGTACTGGCTGAAAGCGGTTCATCACAGCGTTCATTCAGGGTATATGACACCGAGCTAAACAGAAGCCTCTTTTCTCTGCGCAACAATACCCTTCGTGCCCAGTGGATGCCTGAAACGGACCGGCTGTCGTACCAGGTTGAAAAGGGCGGAAGCAGCAACGTATACCTTTTCAACATCAGTACAGGAGAGGAAACAGAAGTCGCTTCGGGTTTAAAATCTCCGGAAAGGATTACCTGGTCGCCAAAAGAGGATTATTTTCTCTTCACGCGTTCCGTTGAAGCTGAGAAACCGGGTGATCTTAAAAGAGTCTTTAACAATGAGGACCGTATTCCTGGCAACCGCAACCGCTCGTATCTCTATATCTTCAACCTGAAAACAAAGCTCGCATCGCCATTGACAGCCGGAAACGTATCCGCGATGCTGCACGACATCAAACCTGACGGCTCCCGGATACTTTTCTCCGTCAGCAAAACTGATTATTCAACGGTGCCATTCTCAAAACAAACACTTTTCGAACTCGACCCTGTCACCATGCAACTCGACACAATATGGAAAGACAAGCTTCACGGCGGATACTGTCAGTATTCACCCGACGGAACACAGCTTCTTGTTTCGGGAGGACCCGAGACTTTCGGCAGTCTGGGAGTGAAAATGAAAAAGGGACTTATTCCAAACAGCTATGATACCCAGCTTTTTTTGTATGATCTTAAATCAAAAAAAGCTGAAGCCTTAACCCGCGATTTTGATCCCTCGGTCAATGATTCATATTGGGCAGATGACGGAAATATCTATCTGACTGCTGTCGAGCGGGACTACGTCAATTTATATTCGCTGGAGCCGGCTAAGCGCAAGTTCAGGAAAATAAATGTTCCTGTAGAAGTAATCACTTCGGTTGATTATGCAAAAAACAAGACACTTGCTGTTTTATGGGGAAGCAGTATCAGCACCCCTGAAAAACTATACTCACTTGATCTTTCGACAGGGAAAACCACATTGCTTCTGGATCCCAAACAGGAACTGGTGAAGGAAGTGGAATTTGGAAAAACGGAAGAATGGAATTTCAAAAACTCCAGGGGAAGCACCATATACGGACGGGTTTATTATCCCCGGGGGTATGATCCCGCGAAAAAGTATCCAGTCATTGTAAACTTTTACGGAGGAACCAGCCCAACCGACCGGGCCTTCGGAGGCCGTTACCCAAAGAATATCTGGGCCGCGGAAGGCTACATGGTTTATGTCCTTCAGCCGGCAGGTTCAACGGGCTTCGGTCAGGATTTCTCAGCCCTGCATGTTAACGGCTGGGGCAGGGAGGCAATAGACGATATAATTGAGGGAACAAAGAAATTCCTGACAGCATTCCCTTCGGCAGATGCCGGGAATGTAGGCTGCATTGGTGCATCGTACGGCGGATTCACGACAATGACACTGCAGACGAGGACCGACATCTTCAAAACTGCCATAGCCCACGCGGGAATCAGTGACATCACCTCATACTGGGGAGAAGGTTACTGGGGATACTCGTACAGCTCCGCGGCGACCCGAAACAGTTATCCATGGAACCGGAAGGACATTTATGTTGACAACAGCCCGCTGTTCAATGCAGATAAGTTCAATAATTCAATATTACTCTTACATGGAACGGCTGATACGAATGTACCGGTTGGCGAGAGTCTGCAGTTCTATGCCGCGCTGAAAATCCTTGGAAAGGATGTAGAGATGGTACTGGTAGAAGGTGAGAACCACCACATACTGGACTACACAAAGCGCATCAGATGGCATGACACGATCATGTCGTGGTTTGACAGGATGCTTAAAAACCAGCCGGAACACTGGAACAAGATGTACCCGGACAAGAAGCTCTGAGATATTAAATTTCTAATCAGATATCAGGTCCAGGATTATCAGGCCGCCGTTTTTGGCTTTTACCAGAACCTTGCCGTTGTTATTATAGGATATCAGGCCCCGGCGTCCGAACTCTGCCGATTCCGATGAGAATTGAGTAAATGAATCCTCATACAGCTATCAGAAACTGCGATGATGTTCCTCTCTTTCGTACAAATGAACCCCGTGTGATTGCACCACTGGAGTTTACCTAGTCGGTATTCCAGCTGCCCAGTCCGGTTTGTAAGATTTTTTCCTGAAAATTGATTCTGCAAATTCCCGGCTGCATCTTTTATGATTAACTTCAGGCGCTCTGCCAAAGGGCAATTTCAGGACGGGAACCGTTTTATTGAGCAAGTATATACTTTAAAGAACAGACAGATGAACTATACTATAAGGTCCGCGACAGAAAATGATTTCCCGGCAATACTTGGACTTATAAAGGAACTGGCAACCTTTGAAAAAGCGCCGGAGAAAGTAACGAACACCGTTGAACAGATGCTGATGGAAAAGAATCTGTTCGGATGTTATGTTGCTGAATGGGAATCGGGAGAGATTATAGGTATGGCTCTGTTTTTCACTGCATATTTCACATGGGTGGGCAAATCGCTGTACCTGGATGATATTTATGTAAAGGAAGCTTACAGGAAACATAAAGTAGGAACTGCCCTTCTTTCAAAGGTCTTTGAAATTGCCAGGGCTGAAAATTGCAAGCGGGTCAGATGGCAGGTTCTCAAATGGAATCAGTCTGCAATTGAGTTTTATGAAAAGAAAGGCGCCTTTATCGACGGAGAATGGCTTAATTGTGACTATGATGAAGATGGGATCAGGAATTACATGTAATATTAAAAAGTCGTGCAAGTCGTGCAGGCTGAAGAGTGAAACGACAAAGTCCTGCTCTTCAGGATCGTGCAGGTCGTACTCCATAAGAATCGACTTCTCATCATTACATCATCACGAATTCGGAAATTCCTTTGTTTGAAGTTATTGTATTGGCAGAATGATTACAACAACTTACTTTTTAACTGTTTCTTATGGTCAAAACAGAAAAAAACTGCACTGACCATAAAAAGAAAAGCAAAGAGTGTTTCCTTAGTTTCCACTATTGGCGTTGCTCCTGAGAACAGGTTCATTCCCTCACAGATTTTTGATGCAAAATGATTGACCAGGAACAATATTCCCATCCAGAGCGGCATAAGCGGAAAATAAATTCTTCTCAAAAATTCCCTTATTCTGGGAACTGCGGCTGCAACCACCGGTATAAGTATGCAGAAAGTGATCCAGAAATATGCAAATAACTTATGTCCGGTAAACCAGTATTGAATCCCTGATTTCTCATTAAGATCCTTGTCGGTTCCCTGAAAGATATAAAGATTGTGAAAGTTAAACTCCTTTTGGGCATTTTCTCTCAACATATACTCTGGTGTTTCAATTCCCAGGATTCTCTGTCCCCAACTTATCTCTTCTCCCGCACAAAACAAAAAGAACAATCCCAGTAACAGAATCAGATAGTTTTTCCTTGTACGAAGAAAGTAGCTTTTGTCAACAGATTTTACAACAAAAAAATGATAAAAAGATATTAGTGCTGCAATAAAGAAGAACAAACTGGATAAATACTCAATTACTCCATCTTCAACTGAAAGTTTGAATGCTGTTTCCTCATCAAGCCAGCCAATGATCCAATAGCTAATTATCAAAAACCCCAGGAGAAATACTGCTAACAGACAGTTCTTTCGACTCATTTTTATATGATTTCTACACTTATTTACAACAATAAATTTTTCAATATTAATTAAAAAATAGAATAAAACCCATGTTCTTGCACTTATTCGTCTGATATAACCCTGGTTTAGTCAAAAAAATATTAAAGCCTGCAGACAGAGACAAACACAGAACATTTTATTCATATCGTATTTATTATATGATAATTATAATTCCGGAACAGAAAAAACAGACAATAATTCAAGAAACACCCGTAAAATTAATTCCGGTTTTGACAAACAACCGCTTTTGTTTGACGAACGATAAATAAACATGGATCAATTATCATTATCGGAAGTATTTCAATGGATGGAAGCCCGAATAAAAATCAACAAAGGCTATATTAAGTTTGTCAGCCTACAGCAAAATTGTTAATTTTAAAAACGGATAAAAAGGACCGGTTGATGGAAAGCCAAAATGAATTATATAATCCCAATACATCTAATTATCAGCCAGTTAATACTGATATGAGCCCTGAAGAAATATCGAAGGAGGAAGGTCAGATTAATCCTGTTTTTGAGAATTTGCTGGCTGAAGGCGCTGAAAACTTCTATCATTATATAAACTGGCTCGGTCTGGGAAAAGATCCCAATCTCATGATATTATCGTCGATACATCACTATTACTATGACTTCAATGATTTAAGAGGCATCAAAACTCTGATCAATATAAAGAAGCTCAATGAGATAAACCGGCTCGACACATTTCTTTCCAATGTTTACAGGGTTTTACCCCCTAAAGCAAACTTTATCGGTTGCTTCAAGGACAACAAAATCCGTGGCGGAATAGGTGTCCCGTTTTACCAATCGTCCAGGTTGCTTAACAACCTCTTTAATTTAATTGATTCCAGAACTGACAAGTTCATGACAAGGAAGGGTGTTATGAGAATACTGGACTCGCATCATTTTTCCATGGTTGACATGACTGTGATAAGCGGTATCACATATTTCTGTACCGAAAGTAAAAAGAAACCTGCCTGAATATCTTATTTTCCGGCTTCAGGTTACGAAGCCCCATCCGGTAAAAATGATCTTTTCCTGAAAAAACTATTCTTCAAAATTCACGAATTAGCCTGAAATCGCTGATTTTTGGTCTAAATTAATTACTCATTTGTCAAAATGAGTTTCTCCCGGTGAGAATCATGCTCACATGCAATATTCGTCCTTTTATCCTTTTGATTATATGTCACTTAAAAACAATCCGCCATTGATTACTGTCAGATTTGCCGGTTTTCGTTCATAAAATTGCCGCGTATTTTGACCTATGGCGAAATATTTAGAACCAACCGCGGATAAACAGTGACCTTCGGGTCGTATTGCAAGACAAACATCATGAAAATCAGCCTGATTTGACCTTTATATATAAGTCAGCCACTTGACAGACAGCAACTTTTCAGATAATTTTATGACATAAACAATCCTGATAAAAATGGCACAAGTTTCAGTTTCGGAAAAGATAGAAAAGAACAGCCTGATAAGCGGTCTGGAATTCGATGAAAGAAGACTGACTGCCGGTCAGACTGTAAGCAGTCCGGTCCTTGAGAAAATGATAATGGAGGGAGGTATTGACTTTTACAATTATCTCCGTTGGATAGGACTTTCTGAGCAGCCCAATATAATGGTTCTGACCTCGATGAGGCAGTATTATTATGATCATAACGACCTGAAAAACATCGGGGTTCTCATCAACATGAAAAAGTTGAACCAGGTCACCCATCTGGAAAGCTTCATTCATACCCTTTTCAGGTTACTCCCGTATCAATCGGCCTTTGTTGGCTGCTTTTGTAACCCTGGTGAAGAGAGAAGCGAAATGGCCTGCGAAAGATCCGTGAAATTTTTTAATGGTTTCCGCACAGCAGGATGCAGGGCTGGAAGGTCCCTGACAAGGATAAGCGTTGCCAACATGTTGAATAACAATGGCTTTATTTTAAAAGACATGACTGACATCAACGGGCTTGCTTATTTTTGGGCACAAAATAACAGAAGATTAGGGGGCTAAGATAATTTTCAGGGCGAGCTTTTATTAGTTATATTTGTTCCTGTTCTGTAGTTTATTTTTTTGTAAGATATTTGCACAACTAAAAGTCAATTCCCAGAATCACAAGTATGGATTTTATCAACAAATTGATCCAGCTCAAAATCATCCCTTTTCTCGAGAGGCGGAACCTTCTCAGGCTTACACTTGTTATTATTGATGTACTTGCAATTGCCATCGCTTTCCAGATCGCTTTCATGATCAATTACCACGGAGAGGGCGCTATTTTCTTCTTTGAAAGAAAGGATCTCACCCTTTTATTTCTCGCGATTCTTCCCTTGTGGCTTATCACGCTTTACATCATCAATGCAACGGAGATTCCCCGTACAAAAAAGTATACCACCCTTATCCTCGAGTATATCCAGTCGGCTATTACTATCAGTATCATACTAATGATACTGTATTTCGTATTTAAGCTTGGCTACCTTTCAAGATTATTCCTCATTCAATTTGCATTCCTTGGTTTTCTTTTCCTTCTGCTTGCCAGGATTATAGAATACAAGGTCTTCAAGGTTTACAGGGCAAAAGGATTCAATTACGTTAACCTTATCCTGATCGCTGATGAAACTGCAATTCCCTTTATAGAGGAGATCCGTCAGAATATTGAGTGGGGATACCGGATTACATTCATGTTTACCAGTTCCGTTCAGTTGTCGGAAAAATATGGCAGGATATACAAGTTGCTCCCTGAAAAATCCAAGATGGTAATCCACGATCTGATTGAGGTTGACACTATTGATGAGGTTATTTATATCAAGAAAGATATCAATCCCTCGGAGGTAAGAAAGGTAATAAGATCCTGTGAAGAACTTGGGGTAGTATTCAGGCTCAGGCACAGGGATATCCATTTTAACCTTTCAAATGCATACACCACTGAGATCGGGAACACAAAATTCATGACCTTCAGCAACATCCCTTACAAGGCCTCTGCACTTGCAGCCAAGAAATTCATGGATGTCAGTGTTTCCAGCATACTTCTGATATTACTATCCCCTCTTCTTATCATTATAGCTGTCATCATCAAGCTAACATCGAAAGGGCCTGTGATATATCGTCAGGCCAGGGTAGGATTAAGGGGAAGGCAGTTTGATCTGTACAAGTTTAGGACAATGGTTGCCAATGCTGACCAGATACGCATGGAACTTGAGGAAATGAATGAAGCAGACGGGCCCGCGTTCAAGATCAAGGATGATCCAAGGATTACAACTATCGGGAAGTTTCTTAGAAAGACCGGATTGGATGAATTACCACAGTTGGTTAACGTTTTAAAGGGAGAAATGTCGCTTATCGGACCACGACCGCCATTAAAAAGTGAGACCGAGCAATACAAAAGATGGCAATTACGACGTTTATCAGTAAAACCGGGGTTATCATGCTTCTGGCAGATCATTCCAGACCGGAACAATGTCAAGTTTGACAAATGGATGGAAATGGATCTTGCATATATTGATAATTGGTCTCCTCGCCTGGATTTTATAATTTTGCTGAAAACAATAAAAACTGTTTTCCAAAGAACTGGTGTTTAAATTGTTATATAACCAATTATGAAAAAAGAAAACTTCTCAGCCGGCAAGCTCAGCATTGTCATTTTGTTACTAATATTTGCAAGTTCCTGCGTACCGGTCAGGCAACTGAGTTACTTCAACGACATTGAAGAACTTGAAAGGCCGGTAGTAAATCCGAAAACGCAGAAGACAATCATGCCATTTGACAGGCTGTATATCAGGATACTCAGCATTGATCCCCAAACGAGAGATATCTTCAATGTTCCTGAACAAGCAAGGTATTCCCCATCAAGTGATGCACTTATAGGATACCTGGTAGATGAAAACGGGGATATTGAATTCCCATTTGTCGGGAAAATCAATGTAGGATCGCTTACTCTTGAACAGGCAGGAAACAAAATAGAGCAGGCTCTGGGAGAATATGTAGCCAATACTACTATCCTAGTAAAATTCATCGACAACCAGGTCTCAATCCTGGGAGAAGTGCAACAGCAGGGAGTTTATGCGTTTTCACAGGATAAGCTTAACATTTATGAAGCTCTGGCACTCGGCGGAGGACTTACCCGTTACGGGAACAGGAAAAATATAATTCTTATCAGGCAGGAAGGAGAAAGAATAATGCATCACAAACTTAATCTTTCAGACTCTAAGATTGCCAGTAAGGATTATTACTATATCCTCCCGAATGATGTAATTGTGGTTGAGCCGCTGAGTTCAATATCATCGAGTTATCCTAATATTACTTTTACAACTCTGCTGTCGGCGATCACTACTATGATTGGTGTGCTGGTATTTGCAGGAATAAGCATTCAATAAAAATCTATTTGAAATGTTAAAAACGATAGAACCCGATTCGTCAATAGCACCGCTGAAATACTTCATTCTTAAAGTAGCTTCATTGAAGTATTTATACATGGCCCTTATTGTTTTATGTCTTTTGGCCGCGTTTCTCTACAATCAATTTTCCGGAAAA
>JAAYQC010000209.1 GCA_012519515.1 Bacteroidales bacterium
GCTTGTGCAGTTTCGGATACCTGCCATATTCCAAGCGATTTATAATCCCATATCTCGTCAACCGCGTGGCCTATGAACCATTGATTCGTGATATCGTCAACCTCCTTTCTTTTGCCGGTCACTTCATCAATTACATAATCACCGAAGAGGTGAACGATCTTGTTGCTGTTATGCGATATAGCTAAATCGGAACTCCAGGTAAAGTCGGGAGTTGAGATGTTTACCGTGTTAAGAGTGAATTCAAATCCCTTGTTGTTTACCTGTCCCATGTTTGAGAACACGCTCGCGTATCCGGTCACGTTCGGGAGCTGGCGCGGGATAATAAGGTCTTTTGTTATGGAGTAGTATGCTTCGAGAGTACCTCTCAGTCGTCCTTTCAGTGTTGAGAAATCGAGTCCGGCGTTATAGGCTGATGTGCGTTCCCATTTCAGGTTTGCATTTGCCATTCTGCTTGTGTAAAGCTGTGATACGTATTGTTCAACGCCGCCTTTAATCAGCAGGAATTTGCCGGAGTTAAGGTTTGCGAGGGCATCGTAGATTCCCACACCGCGGTTTCCGTTGACCCCGTATGACAATCTGACCTTTAGCTGGTCGATCCAACCGACATTGAAGAAGTCTTCCTCACTTATTGTCCAGCCTCCTGCCACCGACCAGAAATTGGCTCTTGGGTTGGCCTGACCGAATGCTGAATAGCCGTCGCGGCGGAATGATCCGGTAAGATTGTATCTCGATTTGAATGTATAATTCAGTCGTGCCAGGAGGGCATCACCGGTGCTGGTTTCATCGTTGCTTGTAAGCGAAACGTCCTCCGTGGCAGCCTGCATCCTGTGATAGCCCAGCACGTCGGAAGGCTGGAAATTCTGTCTTTCCATGTAATCATACCAGTAATTGTACTTTTCGGCGTTCTGAACGAAAGTGGCGTCGAAAGCGTGTTCTCCGAAAGTCTTGTTCCATTTCAGCATGTTGTTGATCTGCCATTCAAAGACCGTGGTATTTGCCCTTGATGCTCTTCCGCCCTGCAATGCCCACAGGAAGTGACCTGAGGAGAAGCTGTTGTAATCGCGGTTCCAGTTGAACCTTGGAATGAATTCGGAGGTAAAGGAGAAGCCCAGGGGTAGGCTAACGGTTGCAAATATCTTGCTGTTAAGTGAGTTGTATTTGCGGTAGCGGTCGCGGAACCTCATTTCAAGCCAGAAGTTTGGAGCATTGATATAGCCTGAGGGAGTCAGTTCAAGTGTCTCTCCGTCATCCTGGAACATAGATGAATAAGGAGTGTTGTAGAGGCTGGTGCCGGGAGAGATGGGGCTCTCGTCACGGAAGGCCATCTGGGCATTAAGTCCTACTTTGAGGAATTTTGTGACATCGGCATCGAGATTGATTCTCGTACGGATTGTACTGAATTCCTCGTTGTACCTTATACCTTCATTATTGGTATAGCCGAGTGACCAGTAGTAGGAAACCGCGTCGGAGCTTCCCGAGAGACTCAGGTTGTAGTCCTGAGTAAGTCCTTTCTGCCATGTGTATGGTTTGAAATCGGTAATCCTGTTTGCCTTGTAGTTGTTGATTTCGATGGGAGCAAAGCCTATTCTTGAAAGCCACACTTCGTCGAGATCGGTTGCGGCAGTTGATCCGTCGTATGCTTTCCACTGTTCGAGAGTTACACCGGCGGGCAGGTTCTCATAACTGTTGTAATAGCCGGGACCGATGGTAATCTGCCTGCGTTCGTTCTGCTCGAAGCCTGCAATCCTCCTGGCAATGTGCTGTTCGCCGTTCATCATCTCGAAATGCGCGTGTGAGATGAATGCCAGCCCGGTGCTGGTGCTGATGTTGATAACGGGCTTGCCCTTAAGTCCTTTTTTCGTGGTTATAAGGATGACGCCATTGGTTGCCCTGGCTCCGTAGATGGCGGCAGAGGATGCATCTTTCAGTATGTCGAAAGTCTCAATGTCGACTGGGTTGATGTCAGCAAGGTCGCCGTAGTAGATCATTCCGTCGACCACGATCAGGGGGGCATTGGCATTTGCCTGATCGTTGGTGTTCGCTCTCAGCGAAGTTTCACCCCTGATAAGCATGTCGCTCGAACTGCTCAGCCCCTTGGCGCTTGTACTCAGGTTGACAGCCAGTCCGGGAATGGCGCCTCTCAGCATGGTTGTAACGTTTGAGGTGGCCTCGGTTGCCAGTTCATTGGCATCGATCCTGGAGACGGCTCCTGTGAGGTCCTTCTTCTTGACAGTTCCGTAACCGATAACGATTACCTCTTCAAGCAATCCGACATCGACCTGCATCACGATACTGAAACTGGTCTGGGACCCTATCTCGATATCCTGGGTTTTCATCCCGATGAACGAGAAGGTGAGTATCCTCGCATCGACGGGAATCTGGAGGCGGAAATCACCCTGGGCATCTGTAAAAACACCTATGGATGTTCCCTTCACCTGCACCGAAACCCCGGCGAGAGGATTTTGTTCTTCATCTGTTACCTTACCGGTAACGACTTTTTGTGCCGCCAGATTCAGTGTGAATCCGGCAAACATGATCAGCAGCAGAAGTTTTTTCATGTGTAATGAATTTTGGTTTTAAGGTCACATGTAACCAGCATGGATTAAAGTGCCGCATTTTTATCTGTCAGTTTTATCATGCAGGTTACAAAAGGGTTTATAATTGA
>JAAYQC010000210.1 GCA_012519515.1 Bacteroidales bacterium
CACACGCCGCTAGCCATTCTTTCCCTGTGCCCTGTGCCCTGTGCTCTGTGCTCGTGCTCTGTACCCTGTGCTCTGTGCCCTGTGCTCTGCGCCCTGTGCCCCGTGCCCCGTGCCCTGCGCCCTGAGCACCTAGCGGTTCAAAGTATAAGCCTTTTACTGAGGTTCCATTTTAAAAGAGCTGCAAGACTTGCAAGACCCCTAGACCTGTTATGTACCTGCTACGACAAGTATTACACAGCAGAAAATATCCAGCCCTTAGTCCAATTCTATATAAAATTCCTCCTCCTGAAGAGGTTAACCGTATATTAAAGCAATTATATAACATTGTATTACAAGCTTTTATTTGCTTTATCTAAAGCTTTGCTTCATATAGCGATTTAGCGTAGTTTCTTGCATTTAGCACATGTCCTGAACCCCGCGTAGTCATTATAAATCAGAATATTTTTCCCACACCAGGTCAAATAATTTCGAAAGTACTGTTTTTCGCATAACCGCCATCCTTCCATGGGAACTTTCTCATTGATCCCGATGAAGCAAAACGCAAGGCGAAAGAACGGCTTGCAGTATGCGGCACGCTGTATACTGGAGGAGTGTTAATGCAAAAAGATTTTGAAACCTTCGGCTTTGAAGCGCTGGATTAAAGTACCTGGTGACAAATACATTAAGTTTACCGCTTATAAATCATGGCTTAAACCGGTAACAGAAGCAGCGTTCATTAAATACGGTAGCTACTCGTTTACACAACAAATTTAGCGAGTTCTTTACAGGTAATAATAAAACAAACTAGCACTAACATACGGCTAAGAATATTTGCCAATTTAATTTTATCTCATAAATTTCACTGCATTGATATTCGTTTCAGTGCCTATCGGGACTCTCATGTACAATTATATTCTTAATTAATCCACTAACTTTCTGCTTCCTACTTTTCACTTTCTACTTTCTACTTTCTGCTTCCTACTTTTCACTTTCTACTTTCTACTTTCTACTTTCTACTTTCCACTTTCCACTTTCTACTTTCACCAGCAAATTGAAGTAAACCCCTCGAGGGTTATACCTGTTGTGGGGCGCCTTTTTCCCGGTGCGACACCCGGGCTATTGGATGGTGACACCTCTGGTGTCAGTAATTACCCAATACATTTTCCTGATTTTCCAGTAACCCCAGTAGGGCCAGGTATCGATAATGGTAATAAAACCTACCAAACTTAAGGGATGGTTCCAATAGCTCCGGTACTGCCAGATGACAATAATGTCAACGAGTTTAAACAGCCTCGAAGAATGGCTATCCAATAGCCCCGGTTTTACCCGGGGTATAGGGCAATAGCATTGGGTTCACCCTGGAAGGGTGGCCGTCAGCAACTCCCCTGAATAATACGGGTGACACCAATTCATTAGGAGAACGTCGCAGACCCTACTGTTATAACAATGTTATAACGAGTTCAGGAGTCTTATTTCTGATAGTCAACTACATAGCAAGAGACCGCAAGACCGCAAGACAATGGATTATGTATTATAGGCGATGGATTATATGTCATCCAAAGAAGCTAAACGCTTAACTTTGAAACCTTATAGCATTGAATAATGTATTGTATAACTAGAACCCGTAGTCCCAGACCCTGCACCCCGAACCATAAACCTTTAGCCGCTAGCCTCGTGCCGCATACCGTTCTTCAATCTATTTACTTTATCTCACTCATGCTTCACATATATCCGCGTATCAAACCAAAAATTTTCCGGGATGAGCTTTAACGATGAAAAAAATAACCAAATGAATCTACTTTAATGCATATATCCTTGATTTCCTCCTTGCATTCTAAAGATTCTCTTCATAACATAGCTGTCTGTTTTTAAGAGGAAATAACTCGATTTATTTAAAGCAAATGTTCTTTCAATTCCTTTCAGCGAGTATCATATTTACCAATCAATCGTACAGCAACAATTGTATCGTGGAAATTCTAATAAGTCATAAAACATTGACCAGATTGCAGCGGGAAAATTCTTTTCAAAAATTAGTCAAAAAATTTCAAGGGAAAATATAGATATATGAATGACTTAAAACTTTGGCCTCATATATTAAATTTCCAGTGCTGTAATACCCTCTTTCAATAGTCAGTATTGAAAACCATTTTAAGTAATTCTGAAATCGCACTGCTATTTCGTGAATATCCTATTAAAATATAATTTATTTCGTCTGTAAGATGCAGTGCTGAACTAAACTGAATAACCTATTTTCATATAAGGATGTAACGTATATAATTCTATAGCAATAATTATTTTCATATTCGTTTAACATTTTTGGCAGACTGTGCTCATGTTACCACGTTATATCTATTTTGATATATCCATACAATCATAGACTTCTTCCAATATTCCCGGCATTAAATTTTATGGTCTTTCTCACGGTCTTAATCTTTCAATCTATAATCATTTACCGCCCCTAATTTCATTCTACTATATATAAAAAAATAGCATTTCTAAATTATAGACTACTAAAATATCCTGAATATATCTTATAAATGCAGATCTGACCCTATAGTACCTTGGGATAATGTTCTTATATCATTGATGCATTAATCGCAATCCTCCCATTTGATTAAGTCAATAAAAATATGCCCTCTTCCTATGATTAAAGAAAACCTAAGAGCAAAATAGTACCAGTTTTGAAAATGAATTGTTCCACGTGGAACCTTATCTGCCAAGATACATCAGCAAAATATTCACATCCGCCGGGGAAACACCGCTAATCCGTCCAGCCTGTCCAATATTTTCAGGTTTTATCTTCTCCAGCTTTTGCCTTCCTTCTGTTGAAATCGATAACAACTCTGAATAATCTATGTCCTTTGGGATCTTCACCCTCTCCAGTCTCTTTAACTTATCGGCAATTAGTTTCTCCCTTTGAATATAACCCTCATACTTAATTCGTATTTCAGCCGATTCCAATACTTCTTCCAAAATCCCGCCTTCAGCTAAGGATTCAATGAAATCCTGAGAAATTTCACCCAGAAGTGATTTTACATTAATTTGTGGACGTGCCGCTATATTAATCGCTTTCGTTTTCTGTTTGATCTGTGATGTTCCAGCACTATCAAGAAACTTCGATATCCGATCAGGTTCTACACTGCATTTCTCAAGAAATGAAATTACCTTATCAATCATCTCTTTCTTTCTTTCCAGCCGCTCTATTCTTGATTTATCTGCAAGACCAATTTTAAATCCTTTCCGTGTCAATCTTTCGTCAGCATTATCCTGCCTAAGCAATATTCTATATTCCGCCCTTGCAGTAAACATCCTGTAAGGCTCGTCTATGCCTTTTGTAATTAAATCGTCGATCAAAACCCCGATATAGGATTCATCCCTTCCTAATATCATTTCGTCTTCGCCACGAATTTTAAGAACTGAATTAATTCCTGCCATCAATCCCTGGGCAGCTGCTTCTTCATATCCAGTTGTACCGTTTATCTGACCTGCAAAATATAAACCCTGAATTCTCTTTGTTTCCAGAGTATGCCAAAGTTGTGTCGGTTGAAAAAAATCATATTCTATTGCATAACCAGGCCTGAATATCTCAACTTTCTCCAACCCTTTTATCCTCCGCAGTGCATTCACTTGAACATCCAGTGGCAAACTGCTTGCAAAACCACTTAAGTAGTATTCAGTAGTATTCCGGCCTTCAGGTTCTACAAATAATTGATGAGAGATCTTTTCGCTAAAAGTAACGATCTTGGTTTCTATGCTTGGACAGTATCTTGGACCAATACCTAATATTCTGCCTGTATAAAGCGGACTAAACTCCAGACCCTTTTTTAACTCTTCATGAACCTCTTCATTTGTGTAGGTCATATAGCAGCTTAATTGTCCATCCCTGATTCCGCCTCTACCCAGGTAAGAAAATGTTCTGCCTTCATCGTCTCCTTTCTGTTCGGTCATAACAGAAAAATCTATGGTCCTGCCGTCGAGTCTTGCGCTGGTACCCGTTTTTAAGCGATCAACTGAAAAACCCAAACCCGCGAGCTGCTCACTTATTCCGATTGAAGCTTCATCTCCCCAACGTCCACCACTTACAGTTTTTAATCCAACATGCATGATGCCGTTCAGAAATGTACCTGTCGTCAAAATAACTGCTTTTGACATAAACCTCGTGCCTAAAGAAGTTTCAACACCCATTACCCTGTCTTCTTCTATAATCAGGATCCTGGCCTCTTCCTCCCATATATGCAGATTATCAGTCATCTCCAAAACCTTCCTCCATTCAGCACTGAATCCCTGCCTGTCACATTGAGCCCGTGGACTCCACATAGCAGGTCCCTTTGATCGGTTTAACATCCTGAATTGGATCATACTGGCATCAGTAACTATTCCACTCATACCGCCAAGAGCGTCTATCTCCCTGATTATCTGTCCTTTAGCAATTCCCCCCATCGCCGGATTACATGACATCTGTGCTAACTTGGTCATATCCATAGTTATAAGGACTGTCTTCGCACCCATTTTTGCAGCTGCATGAGCAGCCTCGCAACCCGCGTGGCCTCCTCCCACTACTATTACATCATACTCATAATTCATTGCAGCCTATCTATTATCTGCTCCACTAAGAGCTCCTGCTTCATCAGCATAATCTTTCTGTCCTTCTCCTGTATATCATCATATCCGCAAAGGTGAAGAAGCCCATGTATCATCACCCTCACAGTTTCTTCCATTATAGAGCATCCATACTCCCTTGCATTCTTTCTGACCGTATCAATACTTATATAAATCTCACCGTTAACTACTTCACCAACAGAATTATCGAAAGCAATAACATCAGTGTAACTGTCATGCTTCAGAAACTCTCTATTTATATTTAAAACGCTTTCATCGTCCGACAAAATAAATAAAAGGTCACCCGGGACTCTTTCTTCATCCCTTATGACCTTATCAAGAAATCTTTTGACTTCTTTTAAATTACGAATCCGGAACTTTATCTGGTCATAGTAAATCCTGATGCTCAAGCAGTAACCTCCTTAAATGTCATAGTTACCATGTTTCCCTTCTCGTTGAAAGAAATCTCATCTGAAAGCTTTGTCATAAGGAAAACACCTCTTCCGCTAAGAGCCTCAATATTTGCCGGCAATGTAGGATCCGGAATTTGCTCAGGGTCAAATCCTTCTCCCTGATCTGTAACCGTTATTTTCAATTCATTATCAGTGAACTCAATAACAACGTCAACCAGTTTCTCTGCAATTTCCTTGTTTCCGTGCTTAATGGCATTATTAACAGCTTCCAGCGTGGCCACCATGATCTTGCCGTAATTGTCCTGGGTTATGCCAATCTTTCCGGTAACTTCATCAATTGCATTCTCGATCAATCTAAGATTGTCGGTTTTTGACTCCACTTTCAAACTTTTGTACATATTAGCCATAAAAGCGTATTTTCAATTGAGTCGCAAAATTAACGCAATTTCTAATTTTTTTTCGAAATCCACAATTCAGGATCCAAATAATCCTTTTCTTCTGATATCATAAATTTCAGAACAGCCTTATCGCCATCATCCTTGTCATTGAAAACACGTCCCAACAGCTGTCCTGTCTGCACTTTATCCCCTACTTTCACCTTTACTTCAATTATATTCAGATAAACCGTGTAATATTTACCATGCTTAATTATTACCGCCATATTTGCTCCTCTAATTGAGAAAACTTTTACAACTTCTCCCCTGAAAACACTTTTTACCGGTGTAACACCCGAACTTGTGATCTCAATGTCTATATTCTTCTCCGTTACATATTTCAGCACAGGGTGCTTCTGTAAACCGAAACGACTTGTGATTACCCCTTGATCTACCGGCCATGGAAGCATTCCCCTGTTCTCAAAAAAATTATCGCTCAAAACCTTGAGTTCCGGACTAAGTTCGGCAGTGGCAGATTTCTTCCTCTCTTCATCAATTAACTTATTAATCTCCCGTTCAATCATTTTGGCAATTCTCTTCTTCTCCTCCAGCTCTTTTTTCAACTGCGATTCCTTGCTACTAAGCGTCTTTACAATCTTCTGCTGTTTATTCTTTTCTTGCTGAAGAAGATATTTCTGCTGCTCCTCTCTTGATTTTAGCTGGGAGATCTTTGAAAGGTCCTGTTCCATCTTCCTCTTTGAGATCTCAATTTCATCTTTAAGCTCCATTATGATTTCCGATTCCTGCCTCCTGAACTTTGTAACCTGTTGCAAATATTTCAGTCTCTTGTATCCCTGGTTAAAATCCTTTGCAGAAAGAATGTAGGCTATCCTATTGTTTGCCTTAGACGACCTGAAGGAACTCAGTAAAGCTATCTCGTAATCCTTCTTAAGAACTTTCAGATCGCTCTCCATCATTTCGATTGCTATATTGTTCAGAGCAATCCTGTCATTCAAAAGTGAAATTTCATCCTGCAATCCTTTTACTACCGATTCCCTCAGATTCAGTTTCCGGCTTATCATGTTGAGTTCATTAACGCTTTCTTTTCTTTCCTTTGAGGTTTCCTTCAGAAGATTATCAACATAGGAGATCTCCTGCAATGTTTTTTCCCGCTGCTCTTCAAGATCCTTCCTTGTTTGTCCTGTCACTTCAACATTAATGACAAGCAGAACAATAGCCAGTAATATTAACTTTCTCATCTTATTCTGACTACACGGTATCCCTGTCCCCCAATACTTCCCATGCTTCCCTGCCAGGGACTTTCAATTCTCTTAATTTCAATCTCAATATCAAGTTCTTTCAGATCATCATTAATAATGACCCTACCAGGATATGAAATATTTCCTTCCCTTACTATATCTGATAACAAAATAGTAATATTTCCAGTTCTTAGATTACCTTCGAGGTATACCTTTTTAACCTTTCGCCGTTGACAATCGACAGTATACTCTACTGTCCTGCCCTCTATTACATATTTTCTTTTGAACTCTCCTCTCTGGCAGTATATAAGGCTTCTGCTATCTTCCTTGTCTACAATCATATCGCCAAGAATAACAAAGATTATCGCCGGATCAATTCCATATTTGGTCCTAATATCATCCGGATCTCCAACCATAATCTTCCTGTTGAACCTGTCATTTATTATTACAGTATCGCCGGTAATAAAGCCCTTTCCGGCTTCAACACCCATGGCCGATCTAACCGATACCATAAGCGAATCGGGTTTTCTGAACTTTATAGCCGCATTCACGTTAACAGTCACGTTCTCCTGCCTTATTTTTATATCGGCTCTTCTGATATAAAAATCATTGTTTGAAAGATTGTTTTCAATTACTGATTCCAGCCTGTCCGAGCCACTATCTCTACCATCCCTGCCCTCAGGTGTCCTTGAAGCTTTTCTTGCAGTAGAACAGGAAGAAACGAGCAATACAGCCACAATAATCTTATATATTACTTTCTGCAATTTTCTATCTCCTCTCTTAAGTATGATTTTGTTTGATCAAGTTCCAGGGCCTTTTCAAAACTGTCAACAGCATCCCCGAATTTCTTCATCTTCTTCAGAATGAAACCGTAATGTTCGTAATATTCAGCGTCATCAGCTTCTCCTGAATTGATTATCCTCTCCATTATCTTTGCAGCCTCCCTGGTCTTTCCCCTTTTGAACAATACCCATGCATAGGTATCCATAAATGTATTATTGGTGCTTTCCTTACTTATTACAGTTTTTGCCATTTCCTCAGCCTCCCTGAGATTGATATTTTGTTCCGCTAGATAGTAGGCATAATTATTCAACAAGGTTAAATCAGAACTATCCATTTTTAAAGCTTCTTCATAAATCCCGAAAGCCTCTTCATAATTCTGGCTTCTGTACAGGACATCGGCCTTCATACTGAGGATCTGAATTTTAAGCTCATCATTATCGCCTGCCAGGATATCTGCTTTCCTCAGCTCTTCAAGTGCTATATCATAATGTCCGTTCTCGAGAGCGCCCGTAGAATAAAGCATCTTGGCAATAACAGACCGATTGAAGCGTGTGGCACATTCGCCTCCTCTTTTCTCCAGCATCCCATAGTTTTTCATCTCATAATATACGAGCAATAGTTTCTCCCATGCATAATAATTGTTGGGATTTGCTTTAATTATCTCTTCAAGCCTTGCAATTGCAGCGGGATTGTCATTCGCTTTCTGATAGAATTCCGGTCTTAAGAGAGCCACAAGGTCATCCTCCGGATATGATGATTCCATTATCATAAGAGATATCTCCATCTTATTCCTGTAATCTTTCCTTATATCCTGATTATCTATAAGTTCGGCCATCAGCGATACTTTTTCCTCCTTTGTTATCTGATTATTCAACATAATTATACCAATCATTTCAAAAAGCTCATCAAAGTTCTTTTGCTCAAGCATGAATTCACTTAGCGACAATTGTACTGCAGCATTTCCCGGGTTTCTTTCAAGAAGAATGTCATAAACCTCCCAGGCCTTATCCGGTTTTCCTTCATACCTGAAAATAGCAGCCTTATAACCATTGTAAACAATGTTCTCAGGATCGCTCGCAAGAAGTTGGTCTATCTTTGAATGTGCATCCCTATACCTTCCTTCCGCAACAAGGTTATCCACAAGAGTAAGTGTTGTATTCTCATTAACTCCAAACTTTTTATCAATCGAATTCAATATGGTACGCGCCTTATCGAAGTTCTTATTGCTTGAATAGAGTTTGGCCAGAGTTACCTGGAGTTCAATCTTATCTGGATTTCCCTTTACAGCCCTTTCATAGCATATTATAGCACTGTCGATGTTGTTTTGCTGATGATATATCCCGGCCATCAGAACATTGTACCAAAGGTTTCCTGGCTGCAATTCGCATGCCTTGAGTGTATATCTCTTACCATTGTCAAGATCTCCCGTAGAAAGGACAATCTGGGCCATATGGTAATACGATGCGTCACTCTCCGGATTGATAATCAGACACTGTTCAAAGTATTTCAGTGCTTCACCCAAATTACCCAGCAACTTCTGCCTTACTGCATCCACAAACAAGTAATCAAACGCGGTCTGATCATACTCTTTCCCGGCCTTAAGTCCCGGTATTAATTTCTTGCTGCATGACATCACGGTCACTGCAGCTAAAAATATGACTATGATGAATCTTATCCTTCTCATTATTAGTTTCTTCCTAAACAACTAAGACATATTGTTTCCAACTTTCACTCTCGCGCGCAGCCGTATGTAATCCTTGCAATATTGATATGTTCTGCAATAACCATTCTATTTCTTCCTGCTCACCAATGTCAATATATTATCTCTGTATTGTGCAAAAGCGATAAAAATAAGGATTAATGCTGTATTTACGGCAAGTTCGGCAATAATCCCGGGATAGTTGAAGTACCTTGCGAACAAAACCATTGCTATTGCAAGGGCAAAATATGGTATGAACTGTGTCATTCCATAATCTACCTTGAACCTTTTCTCAGCAAAGATGAAAGACATTATAATCATTGATCCGTAGGAAGCAACATGAGCCCATGCAGATGCCAAATATCCAAAAACGGGGATCAGCGAAACATTAATAAGAACCGTTACAATAGCTCCGATCATAGTAATATATATCCCGAATATTGTAAGGTCTGTCAGCTTGTACCAAATACTGTGATTGATGTATATCCCGTACAACAAGTATCCCATGGCAACTATCGGGACAATTCCGAGTGCTCCCCTGAAATCCTTTCCAATTATATACTGAAAGCCTGATAAATACAGATTTATACCCAGATAAACAATAAGCATTACAATAATGAAATATTTCATTACTTCCGCGTAAGTTTTCTTTGCATCACTCTGTTTTGCCCTTTCAAAAAAGAAGGGTTCCGCCGCGAACCTGAACATCTGAATGAATAGCGCCATCAGAACGGCAACCTTATAGCCAGCTCCGTATTCCCCAAGGATGGCCAGACCGTCTTCTTCTCCCATCATACGCCTCAGGATGACTTTGTCAAGGGTATCATTCACTGAACCGCTAAGTCCGGTAATAAGAAGAGGGAGAGAGTAGGCCATCATTCTCTTCCATAATGTACAATCAAAAACAGGTTTTTTAAGAATTATAAAAGGAATAAGAAGAATTAAGGTCGCTGCGCTACCTATCAGATTTGCAAGAAATACATATCCAACACCGAAATCCGGATCATAAATCTCCCTGAACCAGCCATTGCTTTTCTCATATATGCCAGGGGCAATAAGCAGGAAAAATATAACCGACACAATAATAATGACAACGTTAGCTATCTTAATAGCACTGAAAAGCAATGCCCGGTTCTCCCGTCTCAGCCTTGCAAAAGGAATTGCAGTGAAAGCATCTATAGCTACTATCGCGGCAAACATCCTTACATAACCGGGATAATTGCTGTAATTCAGAAATGCTGACACAGGCCGGATGAATATATTGACAAGCAAAAGAAATGCTGTGGACGTTGCGAGTAAGCTAATAAGAGTTGTACTATAGACTTTGTCGTAATCCTTACTATTCTGAGAGAACCTGAAAAAACCGGTTTCCATCCCATAAGTCAGTATTATCAGGAGAAAAACCATCCAGGCATATAGTTCCGTTATTATCCCGTATTCTGCTTTTGTAAAGATCCTTGTATAGAATAAGGTCACAACGCCATAATTCAGGAACCGGGGTACAATGGTTCCCAGTCCGTAAACCATAGTTTGCTTTGCCAATGTCCTGACTTCGTTCACCTTAATTTTTCTTTCGCTTATATGTCAAGATCCCTTTATATACTATTCTTATACTATTCATTATCCCGGACTTTATCAGGACGGAAAGATAAAAAGTTTCATTTTGAAAGCATTTTTTTTATGATCGCGTAAAGTTAAATATCTTTGCCTTCAGATTAGCAGAACGTTATTAACCAATAATCAGTTTTCATGAACACAGTTTTCAGATATCTTGCAACCATCAGCTTAATTTTCACAATTGTCTCCTGCAATACCCGCGGTGGAAACGAAAATACCATAGTACTCATCAAAACAAGTTCGGGAGATATAAAAGTAAAATTATACGACGAAACCCCCATACATCGCGACAATTTCATTAAACTCGTGCAAATGGGCTTTTACGAAGGAATCTCCTTTCACCGTGTAATAAACGATTTTATGATACAGGCAGGAGATCCGAAAACCAGGACCGGGCTTACCAGGGAACAACTCGACACACTCGACAGCTATACGATCCCGGCTGAATTCCGCGGTCAATACTTCCACAAAAAGGGTGCTCTGGCAGCTGCCAGGATGGGGAATGATGTAAATCCTGAAATGAGGTCCTCGGGCACTCAATTTTATATTGTACAGGGAAAAAAATACACTCCAGAAGAACTTAAAACAACAGTTGACAGAGTTAACAGCAATCTCAGGCAGATTGTTTTCAGCAAGTTCATAAGAGAAACAACCGATAGCGCCCGTCTTGCTCCAACTCCCCTCTCAGAAAGTGAAATACAGGAAATTGCGTCACTGAAAATGTTTAATTACCTTACAAGTGTAGGCGAATATACATTAACACCGGAACAGACAGATGCCTATATTAATATTGGCGGTGTTCCGCGCCTTGATATGACTTATACCGTCTTTGGCGAAGTTGTTGAAGGACTTGAAATAGTTGATAGAATTGCCGGCTCTCCGACTGACCAGTCCGACAAGCCAATAAACGACATCAGGATTATCAGTATGAAATTGACGAAGTGAAAAATGGATTATGGATTATGTATTATAGGCGATGGGGGGGAATGGGCAATGGGCAATGAGCAATGAGCAATGAACAATGAGCAATGGGCAATGAACAATGAGCAATGGGCAATGGGCAATTAGCAATTAGCAATGAACAATGAGCAATGAGCAATTTGAACGTTATAACCCTGACTACTTTTAACTTTAAACTTTAAACTTTAAACTTTCAACTGCAACCATCAAGCCTGTTATTAAATAGAACAAATATGCTAGATAAAATAAAATCCCTCTATGAAGAAGTAAGCTCCGTTAAAGTTACTTCGGCTAAAGAGCTTGAATCATTCAGGCTTAAATACCTGAGCAAAAAAGGTATTATTACTTCATTGTTTGAAGATTTCAGAGTTGTACCGGCTGATATGAAAAGGGATGTAGGCCAGAAACTCAACGAACTGAAGCAGAAAGCTCAGGATAGATACAATTCTCTTAAGAAAGAACTTGAATTTACCGGTGATTCGTCATCTGATAATGATCTTACCCGGCCGGCATTTCCATATCCTTCTGGATCACGTCACCCTATCTCTCTGGTCAGGAAGGAAATCGTCGACATATTCGCCAGAATCGGCTTCACCATATCTGAAGGACCCGAGATAGAGGATGACGACCATGTTTTCACCAAACTTAACTTCGCTCCCGAACATCCCGCAAGGGATATGCAGGATACATTCTATATATTCAGGAATTCACCCGAAGATTCAAATCCTGCAGATATTCTTCTGCGTACGCATACTTCTTCAGTTCAGGTAAGGGTTATGAATAATCAGAAGCCGCCTATCAGGACCATTTCTCCCGGAAGGGTTTTCAGGAACGAAGCTATTTCGGCCAGGGCTCATTGTATCTTTCACCAGATTGAAGGATTATATATAGATGAAAATGTTTCATTTGCCGATCTGAAACAAACTCTGCTCTTCTTTGCACGCGAACTATACGGTAAGGAAACACGGATACGTCTCAGGCCTTCATATTTCCCCTTTACCGAACCCTCGGCCGAAATGGATGTAAGCTGTACCATCTGCGGAGGTAAAGGATGCAATTTGTGCAAATACACCGGCTGGCTTGAAGTGCTCGGATGTGGTATGGTCGATCCCAATGTTCTGGAAGCCTGTGGAATAGACAGTCAGAAATACACCGGCTTTGCTTTTGGGATGGGTATAGAACGTGCTGCTATGCTTAAGTACCAGGTCAATGACCTGAGGCTTTATTTTGAAAATGACCTTAGATTTCTCGATCAGTTTAAAACGGTTTTTTAGGAAACTGACGTTTAATATTAAATCTATCTCCTGATGAAACCCACATGTATCAAATACCCAAACACGTATGTATATAATTTTCAAGCATGTGGGTTCCCTGTCTACCGACAGGCAGGCATCATACCTTTAAAATAAAATTATATTCGGATGAAACAGCATGAATTATATGTTCCGTTATGTGAAAAATGTTCACTTGAGACAAGTTCCATATTCAAGCATCTTACTTCCGAAGAGGTTGAAATGCTCAACTTTGAAAAGGATTTCAGACATTATAAACGCGGAGATGTATTATACCGCGAAGGAAACCGTATCAGCGGATTTTATTGTATTCACAAAGGTATAATTAAAGTCTTCAAGACTGGCTTTGATGGTAAGGAACAGATAATCAGATTCGCCAAACCGGGAGAAATTATTGCTTACAGAAGTGTCCTCAGCAATGAACCGGCCTGCACATCTGCTAAAGTAATCGAGGATTGCCAGGTGTGCTTTATCCCGACAGAAATTCTAATCACTCTTATTAAATCCAACCCGTCATTTTCTCTTGAATTACTGAGACTGGCCTGTCACGAACTGGGTGAAGCCAACTCGTTCATAACCGATATTGCCCAGAAAACCGTAAGGGAAAGGCTTGCTGAAATACTTCTGCTGCTGATGAACGATTTCGGGATCGATGAGCAGAACAATCTTAAGATATCTCTCACGCGCGAAGAACTTGCAAATATTGTAGGAACGGCAACCGAATCGGTTATCAGGCTTCTGTCAGAATTCAAATCCGATAAGCTTGTGGAACTTAATGGAAGAAAAATAAGGATACTTAACAAAAAAGGTCTCCTAAAAATCAGTAATGTTTTTTAAATAATACAGGCGTATCAGAAAAGTCTTCCGTTAAGGTCGCGTCCGAATGTCTTTCCAAGATGCCTGTAGGCATGTTCAGTAGCTTCTCTTCCTCTTGGGGTTCTCTTCAGGTATCCCTCTTTTATCAGAAAAGGCTCGTATACTTCCTCTATTGTTCCGCTCTCCTCTCCTACAGCGGTTGAAATAGTATTAATACCTACCGGACCGCCACCGAATTTGTCAATTATCGCAAGCAGAATCCGGTTATCCATGTCATCCAGTCCGTTCTGGTCAATATTCAGTGCGCTTAGGCCGTAACGCGTTATATCAAGGTCTATTCTACCGGAACCTTTAACCTGTGCAAAATCTCTTATCCTTCGCAAAAGGGCATTTGCAATCCTTGGCGTTCCCCGGCTTCGTCTCGCGATCTCCACGGCCGCATCATTATTGATTTTTACACCCAGAATTCCGGCAGATCTCTGTACAATCCCGGTAAGAACTTCATGATCATAGTATTCAAGATGAAACTTTATCCCGAATCTGGCTCTCAGCGGACTTGTAAGAAGTCCTGAACGTGTTGTTGCACCTATCAGAGTGAACTTATTCAGAGTAAGCTGAACCGATCTGGCGCTGGGTCCCTTGTCAAGCATAATGTCTATTTGATAGTCTTCCATGGCCGAATAAAGGTACTCCTCAACAACAGGGCTAAGCCTGTGGATCTCGTCAATGAACAATACATCGCCGGTCTCCAGATTGGTGAGAAGACCTGCCAGATCGCCTGGCTTATCAAGCACCGGACCCGATGTTACCTTCAGATTTACCTGCAGTTCGTTGGCTATGATAGCAGCCAGTGTAGTCTTTCCCAAACCAGGAGGTCCGTGCAGCAATACATGATCGAGCGATTCTTCCCTCTGACGGGCTGCTGTAACAAAAACTTCAAGATTATCTATTACCTGCTTCTGCCCTTTGAAATCACTGAATGTAACAGGCCTGAGCTGCTTTTCATACTCCTTTTCGGTATCAGTAAGATGATCCTTTCTTAAATCGAATTTATCTTCCATCAATCAAAATTTCATTGCTTTAATTATGCTCTGTCAGCCCGCAGCATGTATAAAAAAATCGATATTCCTCAATAATGGCCGCTCATCACTTTATCAGTTTAACATCTCTCTCCGGAAGGTTTATTCTAACTCCATTAATGCTTATCTCTACATCATCCTTGTATGTTATCATCATTACCTGCATTCCCTCCTCGTCGTACTTCTTCCATGTCCTCTGTCTTATTCCTGTCCTGTAAAACTGCTCCTCCCTTACCCTGCCGTTTTCGTGATAATATGTCAGAATACCATCGGGATTTCCCTGAATATAATTACCTTTAAACCTTAGCGTACCGTCGGGATAAAATGATTTCCAAAGTCCGTCACGCAAACCCACTAAATATTTTCCTTCTTCCGTGTTGTCGCCTGAATCATATTTCCATGGACCGTTCTTTTCACCATCGGTATAAACTCCCTGCGCTATGATTTTACCATCAGGTAAATACTCGGTATATTCTCCGTCGCGCTGTCCCTGGAAATACTCTTCTTCACGCAGCATAGCTCCGCTTTCGTAGTACCATTTCCACAATCCGTCAGGCCTGCCGTTATTGTATGAACCCGTCTGTTCAAGTTTTCCATTTGAGCTGTAGAATTTCCACAAACCCGTTCTCCTGTTGTCAGCATATTGTCCCTCTGCCTGAATTTTCCCATCTGGATAAAGATCTTTCCATTTGCCGTTAAATCGGCCTGCTTCATCAACAATTCCTTCTGAAACAAGAAGCCCGTTATCGTTGTATACATAGGCGTTCGTCACTTTTCCGTCGTTCCCGTATTCCCTGTGAACACCCACCGGTACTCCATTCCTTAAGGGCCCGCTGTAAATGAGCCTGTTGTTTTCATCGTACCTGTTTTCTATTTCAATATCAGACTGATCTTCAACCTCCGATTTTACAATAGATCCATTGTCGTATAACATGGTCATAACCAGTACTCCCCTGTTATCATATTCCTTGAAATAGCCGTGAAGTAGATCGTCGCGGTAATTTTTTTCTGTTTTTATATTTCCCGCGGCATAGAAATCTTTCCATACTCCCTGTTTAAGTCCTTGAGCATCAATACGGTTAATTCTTTCTCTGCTTATAAGATAATCGTTGTTATACTCCATTATTGTTATAACATTGCCTTCCTTATCAAATTCCTTTGACAAACCTTCCTTTTTACCTGCGTTGTAAGCAAGTGTCTGCTTTATTCTGCCGTCGGGAAAATAGAAATAAGCCAATCCTTCTTTTCTGTCGCCGGCATATAGTTCCTTTGACTGAACAAACAATCCTTCCGAAACATCCTTTCCATATTTGAATGAGTAGCCGTTTCGCTTTCCGAAAAGATAATTGATTTTTTCCAGGGTATCTCCGGCCTGATCAAAGAACACCCATACACTGTCGAGCTGAAAGTTGGTATATTTACCCTCTGACTTTTTAACACCTGTAACATAATAGCTTTTCCAGAAACCATCAGGCTTTCCGTTTTTCAATACACCTTCACTCGACACCGTACCATTCGGATATTTGAATACCTGGTATCCATCCGGAACAGTGCTTGTTTGTCCTCTGGCCAAAAGTCCTGTTAATAAAATAACACTAATAAATAATATCCTCTTCATCTTACTATAATCCGATTTTTTCAGATATTTTCATCATTCTTACAATAGGTTTTCGCGCTTTCAAAAGCACTTCTTTGTCAATCACTATCTCCGGTTCCTCTTTCTTCAGACATTCGTAAATCTTCTCAATTGTAATCATCTTCATGAAGTTGCATTCACTGCAGCCACGAGCTGAATTTTTCGAAGGTGCCGGTATGAATTTCTTCATTGGATTTTTCTTTTCCATCTGATAAATAATTCCCGGTTCGGTTGCAACAATGAATTCATCTGAACTGTCAATTGAGGTGAATTTAAGAAGCGCTGCCGTTGAACCTGTAAAATCAGCCATCATCCTTACAGGTGGTTCGCATTCGGGGTGAACAATAAGCTTTGCTTCAGGATACTGCTTTTTGAGATCAAGAATAGCTTCCACTGAAAAATCCTCATGAACATGGCATGCTCCATCCCATATTGCAATATCACGCCCTGTCATTTCCTTAATATAACTTACAAGATTCCTGTCGGGACCAAAAATTATCTTTTCTTCCGCAGGAAGAGACTCAATGATCTGAACCGCATTGCTTGAAGTGCAGCTAATGTCCGATAATACCTTAATATCAATATTTGTATTGACATAAGTAACTACAGTTCTTCCCGGGTTATTACGAATGAATTCCTTGAACCGGACAGGATCGCAGGAATCAGCAAGGGAACACCCTGCATTCATATCAGGAATAAGGACCTTTTTAGCGGGTGAAAGGATCTTTGCCGTTTCAGCCATAAACCTTACGCCGGCAAACAATATTATATCAGCGGAATTGTCTGCTGCTTTCTGAGACAATGCAAGACTGTCACCAATGAAATCTGCTATGTCCTGTATATCGGAGGTCTGGTAATAGTGAGAAAGTATTATCGCGTTCTTTAATTTTTTAAGTTCTCTTATTTTTTCGACCAGCTCGATATTTTTAACTTCTTTCATCCGTTGTTTCTTTTGAGCAGAGTTTTTTACTCATTTATGTATGTTGCAAGCTTTGATTAGCATTATAAGCCAAACAAATCAGCTTGCTATTATTTTTTTTGCAATTCACTTCAAAAATAGCAAGCAAATTTTTAAATCCCTTCTTATTTTATAACATTGATATCATTATTATTATTAATTAAAAATATTTTTTATTTATGTTTTTTATTATAGTCTGTTAATTGTGTTAAAATAAAAAACGCCGAAGTCTTTTATTTAACGAAATAATAATCCTGCAAACATGTTTTTAACAGCTCAAAAAATATACCGTTTTTGAGAATCAGTAAATTAACTAAAATATTAACAAATGTTCAGGAAAGCTTTATTGTGCCTTTTGTTCAACAAAAAAATAAATTTTGATGTTCATTAAAAGTTGACATTTGAGTGTATTTTCATAAAAACTTTTTAAAAGAATATGCCTTTCTGTGAAATTAGCTGCCGATGGTTAATAACCGTGATGTTATCAAAAAAATAAAACGATGAATTAACTGGTTGTTAACAGGGGCGATTTACTTTCAACCTTCAGGGGTTTTTACCCCCAACCCCCCAAGTTAGGAGATGCGCCTTCTTAGGATCTAAACCCTGAACCCTAAAAAATCCTATCTTTGTCATCTATGACCCTGAAAATGAAATATCCGTCCGGACTGCTTTTCCTCGCGTTGCTGTTGTTCATACCCGGAGCATGCATATATTCCCAGGAATTGCCGCACTCTGTTAACAATACCGGAGTGTATGAATTTCTCGATGAACTGGCTTCAATGAAACTGATAGAGATAAACTCTGCCGTGAAGCCTTTCTCACGGCTTTACATAGCGAATAAACTAAATGAGGCTGACCGGCAACGCGAAGTTCTTAATCCGAGGCAACAGAAGGAACTCGATTTCTACCTTACCGACTTTAGCAAGGAGATAAAAGAAACGGGACGTAACGGGCTGTCGATGCTATGGCATAACGGACTGAAAACGAATCCGGCCAGAGAAACGATCACCCGGTTAAGGCGGGATCTTTTCTACTACAGGGATTCACTGTTCTCACTCACGATAAACCCGATACTCGGAGGGGAGATGTTCAGTAACTCTGGTGGGAGGGCGACATATGTCCGCAACGGGGCAGAGGCGTGGGCATACATCGGCAAATGGGGATTCTTCGCCTCGCTGCGCGACAACCATGAGAAACCCCTGCTCGGGCGTCCGGAATACCTGACGAAGCGCGAAGGGGGACATGTAAAGGGCGGTACAGACTGGAGCGATATGCAGGCAGGGATCACCAGGTCGTGGAGCTGGGGCTATGCAGGATTTGTAAAGGATCGCCTGCAATGGGGAACCAATTACAACGGTGCAAATATTTTCGGCGGAAATAATCCGACATTTTTTACATTCAAGCTTAATCTGAAACCGGTAAAGTGGTTTGAATTCAACTATTTCCATGCCTGGCTCAATTCAATGGTGGTCGATAGCTCCCGGTCGTACTGGGTAAACAACAGCTACGGCCAGGATTACC
>JAAYQC010000211.1 GCA_012519515.1 Bacteroidales bacterium
ATCCTGAGTCAGGAAGGTTCTCTTCTGTAAGAACAGGTATCAACGAGATCACTGAAGCCGACTTCTGTTTTATTCATAATGTTGATAATCCTTTTGTAAACCGGGATGTCATCAGCAGACTCTTCGCCTTGCGTGACCCGGATGCGTGTTGCTCACCCGTCTATGCCGGCAAGGGAGGTCATCCCGTCCTGATCCCTTCTTCGGTTATAGGAGAGATAGCCGGTACTCATGATCTTACAACAACGCTTGCGGACATCCTGAATTCTTTCCCCAGGATTAACATGGAAATGCCTGATGACACGCTCCTGAGAAACATCAACACACGCGATGATTATAACAAATACTGGGGTTAATCTGAAGCAGTCCGGATTGCCTGATGCCCTTATCTGTTTTTCGCCAAGCCTGCCGTCACTCGTTAATTATACAGATTTTGCGGGCACAATACCTGAACAGGTGGTATCCCGTGCCAAACTCGCTGACCAGCCGGAAAAGCAGCTCAGGCTTTTCAATCCTGGTAGCTCCAATAATGCTTACTTTGTTTTCAAAAAGAATATCGGGAATTATACTGCTTGATGGCCCTGTGACAATCACCTTCGTTTCCGGGTTTATTACCGACAGCAGACCGTCAATAGTGTTGTTCACAAGTGTCATGCCGGTGATAATCACCACGTTTGATTCCGGGATAACTTTTGCATAATCCTCAGCCGGGACATAATACTTTCTGCATTCTTCATTCAGCGCATCCCTGTTCAGTTCAAGAACATACAACCTGCTGCCGGCGGCAGAAACTGCTTCTATATATGCATGGAATGCGCCAACAATGGTTACTGTTCCGGCTTCTCTCAGATCAATCAGCTCTATCGGGTCTTTGTCCTCAATGACCTTGTATCTGCCACTTGATATTATTCCTGACGATATCGCGTTCAATACCGCTATTCTGAGAGTATCTATGGCATTCGACAACCTCTTTGTCTCAAACAGCGATTTAACGCTCTGATTTCTGATATTCAACGGGGAAAAATCCCCGAAATCACGGTTTTGCTTTGTACAATGACGCTGCTTGCCTGATAAAGTGCTTGCAACACCATAACTTCCGTCTGTAAGCCTGACAGCAGTCAGGTGGGAACCGAAACAAACCTCATCAATCTTCAAGCCCTCAACCTGATTTTTATAGTTCAGATTAAGGAATTTATATATCTCATCCTGTATCATCGCGTGTTTTTAACATCAATAAGCCTGGCAAGGATACTGATGGATATCTCTGCCGGTGTAATAGCATTAAATCTGATGCCAATAGGCATGTCAACCCGGTTCAGTTCATCTTCGCTAAGAATCTTTTCATTCAGGAACCGTTTTCGGAGTGTCGCAATTTTATTCCTGCTGCCAATCATTCCCGTATAGGCCGTTTGCTTCCCGCCTACGGCAGCCAGAACTTCTTCATCCATCTCATGCCCGGGAGTTACAATGACGCAATAGGTATTCTCATTAAAAGTTATCTCCTCAACAGCTTCGAGATAGGGTTTGCATATTTGGGTGTAGCTGATGGCTTCACTTTTATCGAAGATATCCTTACGCCAGTCGATAAGGAAGGTTTCAAATCCAAATGCAGGCGTGTATTCCGCGAGTTGCCTGCCAATATGCCCTGCCCCGAAGATGTAGAGCCTTGCCGGTTTTCTAAGGGGTTCGAAGTAAACTGTCATCATACCCCCGCAGGCCATTGACAGATCATTCTGAAGATTGTACTTCTTTGACTGAGCAGTTTGTTCCTTTATGATTGCCACGGCATCACTGATCACCTGTTGCTCCACGGCACCACCTCCAACGGTACCTTCATGGGCTCCATCATCAAACACTATCATCTTCGCTCCGGCTTTAGCGGGTGATGAGCCGGTTACGGAGGTGACAATACATAAGACTGACTGACGTTTGTCTCTCAGGAAATCTGTTACTCTGAATAATAGGTCATTCATCCTGTCTGTTTTAGACATTAAAGATTATAAAAATTTTCATATCCGATACCGAGATCATATCTTCCCTGTGATATTGCAATTGGTTCGTCATTCAGGAATGTCTTCAGGTTAAAGTATCCTGACATGATAGTTCTGCTGAGCTCCTCATCCACGTATAATCTTTGAACTTTTTTAATAATAAGTTCTCCTTCAATGAGATTAAGCGCGGTAGTGACATTCCCTGTTTTCAATGTCACAGCCCGTCCCGCTTCCTTGAGATTAAAGCTTGTGTTATCCAGTTCAGTGAGGTCATAATATGTCTGAGGAGAAAAACCCTTGATTGAAAACTTCAGATCAACATTTTCTGAACCCATGTGGCCTCTTAAAATGATATTCAGAGTATCGCTGTTCACAATCACTTTGACCGGCAGGTCGTCAGAAGTGGAAACAAAGGGTTTCCGGTCAATGTATGCCCCGAAGGTATTATATCCCCATTCGGAATAGATGGGGAGACCCGGATAGTAAGGGTCTTCAATGAAAATGGTACCTGAGAGATTGAAATCATCAAGTTTATCACATGATGAAGAGATAATCAGAAGCAGTATGGCAGGAAGTAATATTTTAAGTGATTTCATATCAGTATTGTTTTTATTTGCTTTTAAGAGGGAGTTTAACAGACAGCCTGAAACCTTCAAGGTAATCAACATCAATAAAATAAAAATTGTTCCCGGTCAGCAGGAATGAAGGAAGCATCACCTCAATTGTGTAGTTCAGCTTGTCTTCCCTGCCAAATTTAAGGCCTATTGAACTGTAGAAGCTTGAGTAGTTCCTGTTTACCGGACCAGAGATATTTCCAAGGACAACATCTTTTCGCGGGTTCATTATTTCTTCCCTGAAAGTGATATCCGCGGCTTTCTTAAAGCATATCACGCTATATTCCATTCCTGCCATGGCAAAGAATGATATGTTTCTGTAACGTAAGGGATAAACTCTTATCTCAAGAGGAATACTCAGAATGTAGTTACACTCTGTCAAAGACTTAACGCGGGCGAATTTTGTATCGGTTTCCTCCATAGAGTATCTCAGGTAGAAGAAATCAGAATTGGCTGATGCATACCCGGTTATCTCAGAGTTTATTCCGACAAAACGCAAACCTGTTGAGATATCGCTTTTGATTACCGGAAGGCCGTATTCATATCTTGCACCCAGAAGCATACCGGAGGTTGAGGAGGAAATGGAACCATCCGAATACTGGTTAACATAATAGTAACTCAGGTTTTGCCTGATTGAGAGGCTTTCCTTTATTGTCCCTTGTGGATAAATAAACCCTGCTTCAAACGAAACGGATTGCCTTCGGGAGGGCTTATTATTATCAGTCTGTGGCAGAACGGTTGTAAAAGGGAAAGCCAACAGGATGATTACAAATATATTTTTTTTCATCAGAATATAGTTTTAACTTTAATAGTATGATGCCTTTCCCGCTCAAGCGGGGGAACCGCACATGTTTGAAAATTATAATATAAGTGTTTGTGTTTACAATACATATGTGTTTCAATCAGTCCGTATTACCAGGCAATGTTTTCGCGATTCCCTTTAGCAGTGTCAACAGCCAGAGTATCACGGGGCGTAAGTTGTTAAATCTCATTGATTTCTTTTTCTAATTGCTTTATCTGAGATGGTCTGCCGGCATGTTTTTTCAAAATGTTTCCGTTGTTATCAATTAACATATACCATGGTATATTTATTGAGCCGTTATTGTCGAATATTTTTATCAGCTCGTCCTGAAGTTCTTCATTTGCCTTTACATGATAACCTTCGAGATTGTAAAACTTAATCATGTTCTTCCATTGTATAGAATCCCTGTCACGGTCGATTGAAATATATAACATTTGAATATCATTTTTTTGTAACAAACCTGTCAGGTTTTCCTTATGGTTGAATTCAACTTTACAGGGACCGCACCATGAAGCCCAAACATCAACATAGATCTTCCCTTCTGGTAGTGTAGCAGCTACTTCTGCAAGGGAATTCTTGTTTTGATAATTATTCACAAATATCATTTTTTCACTGAATTCAGAGGGCTGATGAAAATCAACTATCTCATCAATTAATGGTGAAATATAATGGTTGAATTTGCTCTCCGGATAATCCGATTTGAAATTGTCAAACAACCCGACTAATTCTTTTTCATATTGTTTTTGAATACACTCCTGATACAGATAATCAGCAATGAAATACTCCTGGATTTCTGGGGGAAGATATTCTTTTGCCTTGCTTACCCGGTATGCTTTCATCTGACCTGACTCCATTACCGAATCAATCTTTTCTTTGGTGAAATTACCATTCATATAATCCTTAAAATAAATATAGGTCTCGGCATAAAAGTTGAACCATGGAGATTTAACGAGTACAGGATTAGAAATCAGAGATTGATCAAATGTTTCTATCCATAGATTTCTAAAATCTTCCGGAAATGATTTCACCGCTCCTTGAATGACCATCAAGTCCTTTATCCAGGCTATGGTCGATAATATTGCATCGTAATACGCGTTCCTGTCGGTTTTTATAAGTTCAAACACACCTGGAGATATCATTTTATCGGCCAGGAATTTTTCAAAAACTGCAATTTCATCAGTTCTTCTCTGATCAATTGTTGTTTTGATTTTGGCAGCCAGAGTATCACGAAGAAACTCACCGGCTCCTATCTGAATATGAACCGGTGAGGGCAGCTTATTGTAGGCTTCCTGAACCGAAGAAAATTTTCCGCTTACAGAAAATGGTGTTTCTTTATTATTCAAATCAAGACGAACATTATATGATTTCCCCGGTTCGGAAATCAATGTCCCCTGTACATTGTTTATCATCAATTTGATAAACACTTCTTCTTCGGTTTCGATTTCAATTTTGAATTTCCCAAGTGAATCGGGCTGAACAAAATCTTTAAAACCATAATTACAAACACCATGTACCGGTACCGTGTATTCCAATTTCTCCGGTATCTCTCCTGTTATTTCCCCCCTTATAATAATTTTCTTCTGATCCTGGCATGCCGGCAAGCTGATCAATAAAATGATCAGAGTCAAATATCTAAATCTCATATTATTATATTCTTGCTTTCATATATATTCTCTGTTACCATCTATTTTCACATGAGCTGTGCGGGAGAAAGTTTTGAATTTACCGTTTTTTATTAATCTCCTTTATATCTTATTATAAAATTAACACTATGACTCACCTCTTGTGATTCTGCCTCCAAGGAAGCCTTATGCTCCGGGTGTCAATAATATCAGGGGCGCCATCCGCGGTTTTTTTCATATTTCTCCTCAATGTTCAGTGGGTTGTTTTGACTATAAGACGAGAGACAGCCTGAAAGGTTGTCTCTCCAAATCATCATTAATAAAATAAAATCTGTCTGCTCATTAAACTTCCGGTTTAAAGATCTTATTTAACCGTCAGAGCATCATTTGCGGATGTTGCATACAATCCAGACAAACAACAAGAAACATTGTTGTTCTTATCATTTTGAATTGATTTTAAAAAATTTAGCAGAATGCTTTTATCTGCCGTACATCTGTTTTGCGGATGGTACCATTATAACATTCAGTTCCGGATCCGGCATGTCGGGATCCAGTGGAAAGATAGGCCTTACAACACGTTTATAGGGGAGGCTTTTAAAATCCTGATCAACACTTCCCCGAGTCTGAGCCATCACCCAATCGGCCTGCATATCATACCACTGTTTCACAAGATAACCCTGCTTTACCATTATGATATCCATTTTCTTAGGATCGATTCCTGTACCTGCCAGGTTTGGTGTGGGTGAAGATGTTCCCACGACCACGTATATGCTTCCCGTTTTAATAATTGCTATATCAGGAGATCTCCGGTACTGGGATGATTGCTGGTCGTTTTCCCGGGCAGGACTGACATATATTACTGTTCCTGATAAAAGAATAGGAGGTTCATATGAATTATCTGTCATTGCCCCTACATAAGCTTCAGCCTGGCCACCAACTCCGGCTTTTCGGGCGGCTTCCACCATTTCGCTTCCCGGAATAGAGCAATAAAGCAGGCTTTTCCCCTTTGGAGACTTAAATTCCGGCCGTTTCAATACCCTTGCCAGGGTCCATGTCACCTCGCCGGAACCGCCGCCACCGGGATTATCGCCCATATCGCTGATCAGGAAAGGTTTTTTCTTACTGGCAATAGCCAGATCAAGACATTCTTCGAGAGGATATCCCGGCGCTTCCAGGCTGAATTGCCGGCGTACATCCCAGAATCTCTGGGCAAGCTTTTTTGCACCGCTTTCCACCTGTGCTTTATCGTCACCTACTACCATAACCACACCCTGATTACGTCTCTCGTCTCCCCATACATAGCCTATCCAGATACCGGCATCCAATACACCGGGCATGGCCTCCACTTCAGGAACCATCGCGTAGAGTGATTTGGCAGGTTCCACCCGGGTACTTGTCCACTCACCGGAGAGAAGAACCGGGACTGCCACCCAGGCTTTATAGGCCGGACGTCCCTTTCCGGACGACAATCGATCAAGCAGATTAACCACGCCACGGCGATGTGACTGAAAAGCATCATCATGAGGAGCTGTACGGAATGTGGTAATAAGGTCAGAGTATAGAGCCACACGCCAGGAGACATTTCCATGGAGGTCCATGGTTGTTGTAACAAGGGCATCATTACCTATTACAGCCCTTACTCTCTCCATAAATTCCCCCTCCGGATCATCAACACCATCAACACTGCAAGCCCCGTGATTGTAAAACCAGAATGCATCATAAGGCATGTTATTCCGGATAATCTCAAGCGCACTCTCAACAAAAGTCTCAAATGATTCTTTGGTTACCGGCCCGCGTCCGCTGCCTCCGCCGATTAAAGAAGGAAGCCAGATTGCAGACTGTCCCATAACGGAATCCTCACTCAGATAGGACGGCAACGATATCGGCCTGCCTACTATAGCCTGCCGGTTGGGCATAAAAACGCTGTTTTCAATCTGTATTCCGGCAATTCCTATACGTGGTTTCTTTTGCTGTGCAGAAGCATCGGTAAAACACAACACTGCCAACAGACAGAGATTCAGGAACAAAAATTTTATCTTCATTTTTTTGATTTGTTTAAATAATGTCATTTATAGTAAAAACGAATATAAAGAAAATTACCTTCATCAGAAACCCATCAATGTTAACTTCATTAATGCTTTTTGGCAATATACCGGATATAGACTAAAAGAAGTCTCAATTCTGGCTCAGGGATCAGAGATCAGGAAGTTTTGTCAGGGCTCATGAGTCATGGGGGAACCCTGATTTATTTCCACAGATTTGGAAGGAACCTGTAGTACAGCAGGTGCCGCCAGGTAGCCCAGTCGTGACCGCCATGGCCGCCCGTATAATATTCATGTTCAATATTATGTTTTTCCAGGGCCTCATGAAGAGCCACACACCTACGTCCCATAGAACCTGAGGCTTCCTCAGTCCCTTGGCCGACAAAAAGGTAATCTACCTTTTCATTGACTTTGGGATCGTTTAAAAACTGAGCCAGCGAAGTTTCTGCATTGGTATCGCCGGCGCTGAGGATGCCGAAGTTTGCAAACAGGTCGAGCGAACGGAAACCTACAAACATGCTGTGACGGCCTCCCATCGACAAACCTGAAATAGCCCTGCCTTTTGGTGACCTGATAGTGCTGTAAGCCTGGTCGACAAGTGGAATCACATGATTCCGCATCTCTTTTTCAAAGATATCGAAAGTCAGTTCGGTGTGCTTTGGATGATTCCGGTGGATTACCTGGTTATTGGGAATTGCTATGATCATGGGTACAGCTTTTCCTTCGGCCAGGAGGTTGTCCATTATAAAATTCACCCTTCCGTCGAACACCCAGTTGGACGGCAGTTCGCCGCTTCCGCCCAGCAAGTATAAAACCGGATATTTTTTCTTAGGGTTATACGCGGGCGGGGTGTAAACGTAAAGTTCGCGCTCACCATTTGTCACTTCCGAGTGGTAAACATGCCGGGTTACGGTTCCGTGGGGGACATTCCGTGCATCGTAATAAGCCGGTCCGTCGCCATGTATAATCAACTCGCTGTAAGGCGGCATGGCCGTAAAGGCGGCATAAGTGTTGCCGGGGTCTGCAATCTGTACTCCGTCGACATTGAAATGATAGGCATACATATCGGGTTTGAGCGGCCCGATGGTAAGTGTCCAGATACCGTCTTCGCCTTTTGTGAACGGGAGAGCTTCCCTGCCCAGGCCATTGGCGGTGTGTATTGCCCCGGAGGGAAGAACAACCTTTTGTGCATTGGGCGCCCTCAGACGAAAAGTAACTGTATTGTCGTCGTGTACCTCGGGCGAATTTACGGCCGCGCTGAACGGGATCAGGCCTTCGGTATTCTTTTGCGGGTTGTAATCGAGATTGACATTGGACTGTTGTCCGAAACTACGAAACGGGATCAGAATCAGTCCGGCAACGATGATAGCATTCTTTATATTCATCATAGTATTGATTTTAATGGTGGCGCGCTTAAGTGGGGGTAACCCGCGTGATCAGAAATTATATATTTTTTATCATGGTATAATAAAGATAGAATCAGAAGGACTAGCAACCTGATTTTGTTAATAAATCATGCAGCCATCTGACATACAAACACTAACACATCGGGCCCGATTGAAGAACAACCGCGCCTTTTATTATAACCTACACAATGTCAGGTTTTTATCTCTTTTACTTCAGTCTGACATATTTTTCCACCCAGTGTTTATTGTTGGGTACTCCTGCATCATTTACAGGAAAGATATGCAACATGGTATCTTGTCTGAACTCGAGCCATATCTTGTTCTTGGTACCCTCATAGGATTTGTCAAAATGATACCTGATAGTTTCTTCATAAATATTCCCATTCAGTGTCCATGTTCCGACACCGTAGCGGTAGGTGGTTGCTGTGTCCACCTGGTACTTTCCGACAAAAATGAAATAATTGTCGTCCCATATTTTAGTCTGGTTGACAATATAGCGGTCGGAGAAATAATTGGTCACTTTTCCGTTATCGACCATTTGCATTTGGATCATTTGCCATCCGCCCTTGGGGTCATGGACGTGCTGCCGGTTGCATGAAACAGCCAGCAGGATGATCAGGCTTAAAGGAATCAAATTTTTCATACGAACAGGTTTTTGTTGAATACTAAGAAATAATCTATATGGATAAAAACACCGGACTATCTTAACTTCTGCTCTACGATCTGCCAAAAAACCCTGCTTTCTAAATGTATAAAATATTTCTGACAAAAAACCTGTTTTAAATGAAATTATTTGGGATTGAGGATGTGAATGGCATCCTCTGAAATCCATTCGAAAGTTACGGGTTCCTGTAGTCCTGAACCGGGATCCGTTTTGAGCTGCTGCATCTTCACCTTCACGGGCATTTCGATGCGGTAGGGTTTGCATTTTGTAATCAGGCTTACCGCCCTTTTTGCTCCTTCGTACAGGGCTTTGCGTGTTTCTTCAAAAGGATACAGGACGGCAGCTTCCCTTGATAGTCCTTTCTTTGTTGATACAGTGACAAGATCGTCACCGAAGAAGTGCCGCGCTTCCCTGCAGGTGGCATCATCACCCGTGACCATGATGAACGGCACATTGTAATGACCGGCTATCAGGGCATTCTGGACCAGCTCGCCCGATTCCACACCGTTGTACCAGTATCTGTTTTCTGATCTTGAGTTCTGGGTGTGATGGAGAACACCGTCGGGAGTACCCATCATTGCATGAAAACCCAGCATAACCATTCCTGAGAAGGTACTGTCGAGCTCCGACAGGTTGCCGGCGCCTGGCCTGGGAAGGCCGGTGATATACTTTGCTCCCGGCTCCATCAGGTGGGGAATTATACATTGCGTACCATGACCGTCGAGAACCACTATCTCATCCGCTCCTCCGTCCCTGAGACCTCTTACGACTGCGGCCAGATCGCCCATAAAGTATTCGCATGCCTGGATGTTAAGGGGAGAATCCTTCTCCCTGGTCTGGGCAAACTTGTAAACGCCGCTGATTCCTTCGAGATCAGTGTTCACATATATTTTAATCTGGGCCGTAGCCGGCCGGGGGATAAACAAAATCAGCGCGGCAAGCATGCAGAAGCTGCTGATCCTGTTTAGCGGTGATGCCTGAATTATTTTCATTTCGTTCTTGATTAATAAGGAGTATCGGTTGAAAGTTCAAAGTAGGCTTTTTTTCTGAAAATCGCTTTTTGACAGCGGGATTTATTTCACTATATTTCCGCACATATTTGCATATATGAAGATGCAGTTATTTAAAAAGCTTATTCCGCCTGATAACTGGAAACTACCTGTTATTCTTGCGCTTGGAGTCTTTACCGGTCTCGGGATCTTTTCCTTTCACATATCAAATGCCTCGTCGTACCTTGGGGATAAGCCTGAAACCTGTGTCAACTGTCATATCATGGCTCCGCAGTATGCCACCTGGAGCCACAGTTCACACCGCGAATGGGCACACTGCAACGACTGTCATGTTCCCCACGGCAATATCATCAGCAAGTATTACTTCAAGGCGAAGGATGGGCTGAGACATGCTTCGATGTTTACCCTGAGACTTGAACCGCAGGTTATATACATCAGGGAGGCCGGTAGGAAAGTAGTTCGTCAGAACTGCATACGCTGTCATTCGGAGCTTCTGACCGACAGCAGGCTGATGAATTACAACAGGAATACTAATGAGTTCAGGCGCAATCGCGATTGTCTCGAATGTCATCGCGTTACGCCTCATGGACGTGTGAACAGCCTTTCGAGCGTGCCCAATGCGCGGGTTCCGCTGCCCGGTCCCGTGGCACCCGGCTGGTTGAATAATGCAATAAAAGCTAAAAACAAATAATCCGATCCATATTATGAAGTCAATTCAGGAAATACTGAAGGAAAAGCCTGTTCTGGGGTGGCTGATATTTATTGCAACCGTGGTGCTTGTATTTCTTCTGGGGATGCTTGCATCGTCAATAGTCCAGAGAAGGGCAGAAGCGGTTTTTGCCTACACTCCGGAGGTTACTTTTTCCGAAAATGAACCCCGAAACAGCAAGTGGGGGGAATTGTTTCCCCGGGAGTACAACAGCTACCTGAAAACCGCCGATACTACTTTCAAAAGCAAGTATAACGGGAGTACAATGGTCGATATGTTAGAGGAATCACCCAGGATGGTCGTTCTGTGGGCGGGTTATCTTTTTTCGAGGGATTACAACCAGGGGAGGGGTCATTACTACGCGATTGAGGATATACAGAAGACTCTTCGCACTGGCGGAGTTCCCAGTCCCCAGCCAAATACCTGCTGGGCCTGCAAGAGTCCGGATGTTCCAAGGCTCATAAGCCAGACAGGGCCGGCTGAGTTCTACAGGGGGACATGGGATACGAAGGGGCCGGAAGTTGTAAATCCTATAGGATGCGCCGACTGCCACGATTCAAAAACCATGAACCTGAGAATATCGCGGCCGGCGCTTATAGAGGCTTTCGAGGCAAGGGGAATGGATATCTCAAAGGCGACTCATCAGGAAATGCGAAGCCTGGTCTGCGCACAATGTCATGTGGAGTATTATTTCAACAAGAATATGACAGAAGGAGTACAGTACCTGGTATTTCCGTGGAAGAATGGCACCACCGCCGAGGACATTGAAAAATATTACGACGAGATTGAATTTTCAGACTGGACTCACGCGCTCAGCAGGGCGCCCATGATCAAGGCCCAGCATCCTGATTATGAAATTTACCTGACAGGGATACATGCTTCGAGGGGTGTTTCCTGTGCCGACTGCCATATGCCTTTTATAAGCGAAGGCGGTATAAAATTCACGGACCACCATCTTCAGAGTCCCCTGAACAATATCTCAAATTCATGCCAGGTGTGTCACAGGGAGGAAACCGAAGAGCTTATCAGGGATGTTTACAGCCGACAGGACAAGCTTATTGAAAACAGGGATATTCTTGAGACCCTTCTGGTCAGGTGTCATGTAGAGGCTAAGACAGCCTGGGACCTGGGTGCCGGCGAAGAGCAGATGAAAGATATTCTGACCGACATCCGCAGGGCTCAGTGGAGATGGGATTTCTCCGCTGCCGGGCATGGCAGTTCATTCCATTCGCCGGTGGAACTTGGAAGGCTTATCTCAGGAGGAATAGCTGTGGCCCAGGAAGCAAGGGTAAAACTTGCCAGACTGCTGGCGACTCTCGGACATAACAGGGAAGTTTCCTATCCCGACATCAGCACTAAGGCGAAAGCCCAGGACTTTATTGGTCTTGATATGAAGAAGCATAACGATGACAAGAAAATCTTTCTTGAAACAGTGCTTCCCGGATGGGTAAAGGAGGCGACTGAAAGAGAGAAGAGCTATGATCATTAAGATCAGTTCTGCCTTCAACAGCTTATGCTCTCCTCAATCGGACCGACCTGTTTTTTGATATGGCACAGAAATATGTGATTCCATTCCTTTCGGTCATATTGTCAATCCCGAAACCTGCTGATTCCATTATTTCGGTAACCTTTTTCCTGCTCAGGATTCTTTCACCCAGAAGGTCGAGACGAACCACTGTCTGCTTCAGCAGTTTTATCGGATGAAGCAGGGCATCTCCCATGGAGGAGCTGTCGATAAAACAGCCCAGGAACCTTGTGTTTTCCGGAAGGATCTGGCTGAGTGAGCAAAGAAACTCATCAAGGTACTTTATCTGGTTGAGCTTTTTAAGGTTGATAAGGGTCTTCACTCTTTTAAGCTCATCCTCATCATAAAAATAATGATGTCGCGAAGAAAGAACAACCAGATTGTTCTCCCTGTCAAGGCCCAGTTCCTTCAGGTAACTGAAGAAACTACCGCCGTCTTCTGCTATCATGTTGACAATGGCCGGGAAAAAACCCGAAACGCCGTGTGTACTTTTTCTGCTGTCGGAGTGAATTGTTTTGGTTTCACTAACAGTTGCTTCTTTACCGGGGATTGAAACAGTTGCCATTTTTTTTGTGTTTTTGTTCAATGTAAAATTAGCCATCAAAACCATGTCTGTCAAGTAGCATCTTCCCATTTAGTGGGCAAATGCGACTGTTCAGCCATCCGTTTGTCATCCGATTCGGGCAGATGATTTAATACTTCCGTTTCTTTACATAAAAATTAGAGTCATTCGTCAAAACCAGGATGAAATTTACATCCGTACGCCGGAAAAACCGGGAAATCCCATTTCATTAATCATTTAACACGCAGATATTCAGAGGCATACCTTGTCGTGAAAAGGCTTTTTTACAAACAGCTTCCATTTTTGACGAACGGCTGCATTCCGATGATGAAAAAATGCAGAAAATGCCGTTTTTCGGTTAATCCGGATGGCAGGAAAGGGTTAAAAACGGCGAATAATGTTAATTTTGTATAAACAGCAAATACTCAAAACATGGCTTATTATCAGTTTAACCAGTTTAACAAAAGCAGGGTTCCGCCCGACTGGAAAAAGTACCTGGCGGGCTACAATTACATCCTTGCGGGATTACTGGCAGCCATTTTTCTTTGGACCACCTTCTTTCAGATAAGGCCCGAAGAGGTTGGCGTGATCACCCGTTTTGGAAAGTATGTAAGGTCGGAGGAACCCGGGCTGCACATGAAGTTGCCCATACTCGAAAGAGTGTACAAGGTGGCTGTGGAACGCCAGCAAAAGGAAGAGTTTGGCTTCCGGACCACCAGCACCGGTATTCAGTCTCACTATACGAAGACCGGAACCACCGACGAGTCGCTTATGCTTACCGGCGATCTCAACCTTGCAGATGTCGAATGGGTTGTCCAGTACAGGGTTGACGATCCTTACAATTTCCTGTTCAAGGTACGCGACCCGGTCAGAACGATGAGGGACATTTCGGAAAGCTGCATGAGGCAGATAGTAGGTGACCGCACTGTTAATGAGGTTCTGACTGTGGGAAGGACCGAGATAGCCATCAGCGTGCAGCAGGAAATGCAGAAGCTTTGCACGGAGTATATGCTTGGTATAACCATCGAGCAGGTGGTGCTTCAGGATGTCAATCCGCCTGATCCGGTAAAGGATGCCTTCAATGCAGTAAACCAGGCTCAGCAGGAAAAGGAAACGATGATAAACCAGGCAAGATCGGAATACAACAAGATAATTCCGAGGGCCAGGGGTCAGGCTGATGAGACTGTCCAGAAAGCCGAAGGCTATGCTACGGAAAGGGTGAACAACGCCCTGGGAGAAACCAGCCGCTTCAATGCCCTTTACAGGGAGTATGTCAAGGCTCCGGAAGTGACCAAAAAGAGGCTCTACCTTGAGACACTCGGGAATGTGCTTCCCAAGTTGGGGCACAAGATTATAACCGATGAGAAGGGGAACAATGTACTTCCGCTTCTACAAATGCAGTATGACAAAAAATAAACAGGAACTATCATGACAAAATACACTAAAATTCTGATTCTGACAGCGGCACTGCTCGCAGCCCTGATAGTTGTCCTGAATACGGTTTTCAAGGTCAGGGAGACCGAACAGGTTGTTATAACGCAGTTTGGGAAACCTGTTGGTGAACCCAAAACCACTCCGGGATTGAAACTGAAGGTCCCTTTTATCCAGAAGGTCAATTATTTTGAAAAGAGGTTCATGGAGTGGGATGGTGATCCAAATCAGGTGCCGACCAAGGATAAGAAATTCATTTTCGTTGAGGCATATGCCCGCTGGCAAATAACCGATCCGCTGCAGTTCTTCAAGAGGTTGACCGACGAAAGGGGGGCCTTGTCGAGGTTGTCGGACATACTCGACGGGGAGACCCGCGACTATATTGCAAATCATAACCTGGAGGAAGTTGTACGCTCGACTAACCGGGTTCCTATACCATCGGGTTCCATCGGAGAGGAAGTGGGCGACACTCTATCCGACATAACGACGGGTAGGTTGGATATTCAGAAACTTATCCTTGAATCGGCAAATGAGAAAGCCATCGATCTTGGAATTATCATTCTTGATGTCAGGCTTAAGAGGCTCAATTATGTTGAGGAAGTCAAAACCCAGGTCCACGAGAGGATGAAGAGCGAGCGTTATCGTATCGCGGAGAAGTTCAGGTCGGAAGGGGCAGGAGAGGCATCAAAGATCAATGGTGAAAAGGAAAGGGATCTGAAGGTCATTCAATCTGAAGCCTACAGGAAAGCCGAGGAGATCAGGGGCCAGGCTGATGCCCGGGCCACTGCAATCTACGCGAATGCCTACAACCAGTCGGCTGCAGCGAGAAATCTTTACAGCTTCATGAAATCGATGGAGACCTTTGAGAAGACATTTGACACTACAACTACAATTATCCTTTCAACAAGGAGCGAGTTGTACAAGTATCTTGTCGAATCCGAGTAGCGGGGATATGACCGGGGAAGCATGATTTGCCGCCTGCAGCCCTATAGCAGGGAGGAAATCATTCCTGCTGTTTTGCAAGCAGATCTTTCATCTTTATTCTGGCCAGGTATATACGGCTTTTACCTTCGTGACTGGAATAATACGATACCAGAAGATATTTTTTGCTTATCAGCATTCCGGGATAACTGGTGTCGCCTCCGCTTGGGAGCAGAACAGTCTTCTTCACTTTTCCCTGTTTGTCGGTTAAATATATCACTGTTGAATTTGACGGAGATTTGTATAAACGGGTGCCTATCAGCAGCTCGTTTTTAAGAACAAGGAAATCAGGGCCTCCCAGGCGATAGTCGAGTTCGGTCCATTTCCAGTCGCTGTAGGGAGGCTGGCTGATTCCCAACATTCCGTTTGCTCCGGACTCCCTTCGTAGCAGTATCATCATGCTACCGTTTTTGTCAAACCTTATTGTTGCCTCATTGGGGAAAGACCCGATACTGAATGAAGCAAGCTTTTCCCATGAAATGCCGTCGCTGGTTTTAAGGAGTTTCAAGCCGGTTCCTGAATCAGCTGCCCCGGACTGATAATCAACTCCGTATCCTGTTTTTCCCTTCCAGGTAACTCTCCATATCCAGTCGAAGCCTATGCTTTCCCCGTCTTTGAATGAGACAGGTACTTGCTGTGTAAAATTCTGTCCGTCAGTGGAGAATGATACATGCGGAACCGTACCGGAAAGCTTACCGGTGGAATAATTCGAACCTCCCATAATTACCATCAGCCGGCCGTCGGGCATTACTGACAGCTTGGGATCCCTGAGATCGTATAGTTTATCACTAAGAAAAGCGACAGACTCCCAGTTGATGCCGTCATACGACCGGATGACACGGATGCTGCCGTTTTCAGAAGCATCTTTTGGCACGTGGGAATTCCCCTCGCGGAAAGTGCAATATAATGCCGATTTGTAACGGACAAGATCAGTAAAGGCATTGTGACTGCCCTTGTCCCATATCATTTTTGTTTCAACATCCGGGTTCTGTCCTGAACATATGGCAGGAACTATTGACAGTAAAGCTATTGCAGCAAGTTTGATCATTATTCCGTTTAGTGAGTTCATTTTTATTTTTCAGATAAAACATAAAACATTTATTGGATTTTATTTACAGTCTTCCTTCTTTATCAGGTCGTTAAGCCATAGTGCCACCCTGTGGCTGTTCCTTCCTTTTCTTACACTTGGGGATATGATTGCTATTTTAAACATGAGTAGTTATTTCAGGGTTTTGCATTCTCTAAAATTAAGAAAATTTCCCGGGATTTTCAATTAAAAGTGTTATTGACTAAAAAGCCCCGTGACATTGTATTAAGGAGTATGAAGAATTTTTTTCTTTCTCAGAGATTGAATGTATAGCAATACTTGAGCATGACGGCCCTGGAATTGTAAACCGGAAGGACAGGCATCTCCCTGTACAGATCGGTATTCCGGTCTTCATTGAACACCAGGTAAAGATCATTTCCTTCCCTTGGATTGTACCTGATTCTCAGATTCGTTATAACAATGTTATAATCAGTGTTATACTGTACAAATGCATTCACTGAGAGTTTGGTATCGAACATGTACAGGGCCTTTATTCCTATAATATGATTTGTCATTGAAAGATCTCTTTTCTTTACAAGCACGCGGTCGAAGTTGTAGGTTCCGCCCAGTTCGAAATGCCTGGAGATGTTCCATGTGGGCTGAAAGCGCATAGAAAGCCTGTTTCCGTCGTAGTACTGACCTGCCTCTGTCAGGAAAAGCAGGTAGAAGGGCTTTGACATCGGTGTTGAGAGGTTGCCTCTGAAGCTGAAAGCTTCATACAGTCCGGGGCTGATATACAGTCTGTCGGCACTGATCTCGAGGGAGTCCCTGAGCCTGTCTTTATTGTAAACAAGTTCCAGGTTCGCTATCCACTGGCTTTTAGTCTGGAACTTCCAGCCGGTAAAGTTGGTCAGGTTCATGAAAGTGCCGTCGTTGATATAGGTTCTGTACATGACCCGCGTCTCAGGTCCATGCGAATATATCCACGATTTCTCAGGGGATATCCATCCGTAGCTCAGTCCTCCCCTGAGGTTAGTGTAATCGTTCATCATCTCAAAACCTATTCCGGGGTTGAAATGGGTTCCCGACTGTGTATAGCCCATATTGTATGCAAGTCCTCTTCGTGATCTTCTTTCCCATGTAGCCATCAGCAGGGAGGGTTCTTTCAGGGAATTGTTTTTCACATCATTTTCGAAAGTCTGTGACCATCTGAATTCAAAGTAATCGTTTCCGAATACCTTGAATATACCGTCAAGTCCGTATGCAAGGTTGTATGAACCGTCGGTTCCAAGGCGGCTTGTAGTCATTGCTCCCACGTATGTGTTTTCATTCAGTATCTGGCGTCGGAAACGCACGACTCCGAAATTTTCTGAGGGGACCATTGTAACTGATGATCCGTCGGGTGTTTTCATGCAAAGGGGAGCTGTCTGCATGTCGAGAAAACCCACATCCCATTTGTTCATCCTGCCGGTTATCCTCGCGCCGCCGTAAATCCTTACTGTCTGGGCTTCCTCATCGTCCCGTGAGTCATCATAATTATTGAGCAGGCCAATTCTTCTGCTGTAAAACAGGTTGCTGTTGCCGCCCATCGAGAAATCGAAAACACTTGCACGCTCAAGGAAGAAAGTTCTTTTCTCGGGGAAATACATTGAGAACCTGCTAAGGTTAATCTGCTGGTCGTCAACCTCCACCTGAGCGAAATCGGTATTTACGGTAACATCCATCACGAGTGTTTTCGTAATGCCGTATTTTATGTCCAGACCGGCTTCCAGGCCGGGTTTGCCTGATTTCAGGTAAGAGCTTCTGTCGTCGTTAAGATTGTGTGTACTTTCAAATCCTGTCAGCGCGTAAGGGGCAACATACAGTGGTTTGTCGGGAGTGATGTCGTGAAATACGATCTCCTGTGCCTGGGAAGGTTTCAAAACAGATATTTCGCCCCAGTTTGGAGGTATTGCCGGAAACACATTAACCTCGTTCTTTGCCGGTATCCATCTTTCGATGGTAAGTCCCATTTTCACCTCTCCGTTGATCTCCTGGAAACGGAGGCTTGACAAGGGTATCCTGATCTCCGCCGACCAACCTTTCGAATCCTTTTTAGTCACTACATCCCAGAAGGTGTTCCAGCTCGGGTTCATGGCTTCCTGGTCGGGACGCGGGGGAATGGCATCTTTCTGGATACCTGCATCAAATCTCAGGCCGTCGGGTGTTGTGAAAAACGCCAGGGAATTTTCCTTGTCATTGTAGGTATCGAGGAATATGCCGAGTCGGTCGGATCCTTTACCCAGATAATCCCGTTTGAAGCTTACCGACCGAATCATCGACGGATCGTCGTAGTACAGCCATGCACCTATATAAAGGAATTTGTTGTCATAAACTATCCTGATATCGGATTTTTCCGTGGGTTCTTTTCCGAAGACGGGTGAATGCATTATCATCTGGAAGGGAGCAGCATCTTTCCAGAAATCCTCGTCGGGAACTCCGTTGAAATCAAGCTGAGAGGAAATACGCTTAATTATGACCGGGATTTTTCTGCTGTCCGGCTGGCCGTTTTGTCCTGTTACAGGGAACAGGAACAGAACCAGCGAAAAAACAGTAAAAAAAAGCCTGTGATTCATGATCAGGTGGTCAGGGGGTAGACAAAAATACACTTTTGTCGCCGGCCGGGAAGGATTTAAAAACATAATAATTGTTAAAAAAGCAGG
>JAAYQC010000001.1 GCA_012519515.1 Bacteroidales bacterium
ATACATTGTCTTGCAGTCTTGCGGTCCCTTCATCTCTAAGTCTTTTACTCTGTGCCCTGCGCCCTGTGCCCTGCGCCCTGCGCCCTGTGCCCTGCGCCCTGTGCCCTGAGCTCTGTGCCCTGTGCCCTGCGCCCTGTGCTCTGTGCCCTGAGCTCTGTGCTCTGTGCCCTGAGCTCTGTGCCCTGCGCCCTGTGCTCTGTGCTTGGTAGCATGCCGTTCTTTGGACTACCTGGCGGCAACTGCTTCATTCGCGGAAGGCTTAGTGAAGGTGGAAAATATGTCTTAAGCACGACAAAAAATATTACTTATAATTTAAGGTATATTTTTTGGAAGGGAATCAAAAATTCAATTAATTTTAAAGCCATAAGCAATTAATTAATGCTTAAATTCATACAGAAATTAAAAAATGCAGACTAATTCAACTAATTAACTTATTATAAGATGATGTCTGATAAAAATCAAATAGTTAAAATTTTTCTAAAGATTCTTATATTATTTCTTGTTTCTTGTGGAAGTAATCAAACTGAATTAATTAAAATAGATCCTACAGTCTTTATTGACAAAGAAATATCATTGTCCCAAATTGCAGATGAAATACGTTATATTCCATTAGATAATTCCATTAGATTTGGACTTGTCTTTTCAATAGAAGTTTCAGATAAACATATCTTTATCTCCGCTAAAGATATCGGGATACTGGTTTTTGATCTGAATGGGAAATTCATTACAAAAATAGGAGATATAGGAAGAGGGCCCCAGGAATACGTATACTATCTTCGGTTTGCTGTAGACGATAATGAAAATATCTATATTAGGGATTCATTCAAAAGCGTTAAAATTTTTTCAATAAATAATTTGCTTGTTAGAACAATTGTTTTTCCTGACAATGATGCTTATTTTGACGACATTGAATATTTTAACTCGATGCTGTTTATCGCGAACTCATCCTTTGGAGATTCGAAATATGACTGGATCATTTTAGACACTTTAGGTAATGAATTAATTAAGAAGCCAAATTTCATACCAAATTTCCCTTCTAACCTTGGAGCCTGGGTAGGTTGTTATAAATATGATAAAAATATTTACTATTGGAATAGCTATAATGATACAGTCTTTTGTATCAACCCTGTTTTTAACTATCACCCTGTTTTACTGTTTAGCCCGGGAAATCACAGGCTTCCCCGATCACCAATAAATGATTTTTCAAAATTATCTTATTATATGCAGCCGCATTCATTATTTGAGACAAAACAGTTCTACATTTTCAAATATTTTTTTGACGGTAGAGAAGCTATAGCTTTTATCAATAAAGAAAATAAAGAGGCATTTGCTGTTCCATTACAACGCGATGATTCCGGATATGGAAAGTATATTGGAGGGATCAGTAATGATATTGATAATGGCCCGGATTTCCAGCCGTTTTGCTGTTTAGAGAAGGAACAGGGGGAGTATCTTTTAGGATTAGTAAATGCCTTTGAGTTCACATCACTAAAATTAGACCTATCAGGGGAAAATTATGGAAACTCTAACGTGATGGAAATTGTCAATAAGATAAATGAAACAGACAATCCGGTTTTGATGCTTGTAAGATTGAAGCAGTGATTCAAGATGTTTTGCAGGCTACGTATCCGACGTAAGGAGGAGACGTAGTACCCGAAAGCGAAGCGACTCGGGATCATGCAGGTCATGCTAATTGTGCATTCCCTGCTAGACTTATACGATCCCGGGCGATAAAAAGCATGCCGTGCGGCATGGAAAACAGATTGGTACATACTGAATATTGAGGAAATGTTTCTGTAATTTAAAACTTATCATCATGAAAAAAATTAAGGATCAATCCTGAAAGGATTATGAAAAATGAAGAACTGTTCGCTCTGAGAGGTGGATACGATGGTACAACATGTGTGTGCTTATGTATTCCTGGAGGTTACCTAGTGTCTTATACACGGGATTGTGGATATGATTGTTATTATGTATTTGGAACAACGGCTGGGTATTGCATTAATTAACCAAGGAGAGCATAAGCTTTAAGCTCAAGTTACTATAGAGGCTGTTTAGCTTAATAAGCAGCCTCATTTTTAACCTTAAATGTGATTTTTGAAATTTACACCGATTAATGATGACTACAAAGCAGATAATGAGAATTTTACGTGTAGCAATATTGGGTTTTATAGTTTTGTTCAGCACTTGCAGAAATGTTAAACAAGAAGATCCCGGCTTGCTTTATAATGTAGATATGGGAAAGGACTTCGATAAACTTAGTACTATACCTATAAGCGCTATCGGGAGCAAGTTGGAGTACATTCCGCTGGAAACTGATTCAGCCTGTTTGCTGCATTCGATATCAAATATTTCGCTTGCAGACTCATTTATAATTGTAAGCGATGAAAACCGGTTATTGCTTTTCGACAGAAAGGGGAGATTTATTAATCAGGTTGGATCTCAGGGCAGAGGTCCCGGGGAATATAACAGATTATTGGCTTTTGCTGATGACGTGAAAAACAGGGAAATATATCTGCTTTCTGACAAAAAGATACATGTGTATGATTTTAAAGGTCAATTCATCCGGGAGTTTACTATAAGCATCACGAGCAAACAGATAATGCTGACCGAAAACAATGACCTTATTCTTCATTCATATAACTTTCCTCATGCAAGTGAGAAGCCTCCTAATAGCTGGTATATTATTAACAGGTTTGGGAAAACCCTTAAGGCTTTACCCAATACTTTAAAAAGATCAAATGGAGGAATTACAATTGTTTTTACTCCATTATACAACTTTAACGGTAAAATTCATTTTATGGAATTCGGGATTGATACCTTGTATTGTTATCACAACGAAACTAAAACACCTCATGTTATATTTCATTATGATGAGGTCAAATTCCCCCCTGATCCGACCATTGATGAGGTTCCCGGATTACAGGGGAAGATATGGATAGGCAGTGTACTGGAATCCGAAAGTTCATTGTATATACAAACCGTGAGTGCTATTCCTTTTTCCTTTTCTAACTGTTTTTTTGATAAAACGACATTGACATTTCATAGACTGATGGAAAACGGTTTTGCCAATGATATTGACGGAGGAGCATCATTTTGGCCGATGTCGGTATTAAATGATAGTCTGCTGGTCGATGTTGTGGATGCATATGATCTTGTTAAATCATATAATGAGCAGACAAAAAGTGCAAAACCGTCTGATCAATTAACCAATGTAATAAACGGCATTACCGAAACCTCAAATCCGGTAATAGTAATATTGTATCCCTGACGTTTGAAGGGGAGAATAAGAAAAGCACAGGGCACAGGGCACGGGGCGCGGAGGAAGAAGCTCAGAGCTCAGGGCACAGGGGAAGAAGCTCAGGGCAGAAGAACGGTACGCGGAAATGAAGGGACCGCATGACTGCAAGACCATAAGACCTGCACGACAGGTCGCCGGGGGAAAGGAGGGCGTTGAAACAAAAACGAATGCTATTAATTGATTAACAATGAGTCAATCTATTAACATTTATGAACTCATTTGTTATTAATCTGAAAAATCCGGGCAGGGGTTTTCCTCTGTGCCCCGTGCCCTGAGTCACTTCCTGCCCGGAACTTTCCTAAAAAATAGTTAGCCTATGCAAATATAACATTTTTTGTAACTCAGGTAGTGGACTCTGACATTTTTTCATAGGTCGGTATCACCAGGCTATGAAATAATAAACAGGGGGTATTTCTTAATTCGGGTTCATCCCGGGCGATAAAAAGCATGCCGCGCGGCATGGAAAACAGATTGGTACATACTGAATATTGAAAAAATGTTTCTGAAATTTAAAAACAATCATTATGAAGAAACTTGGTAAATTGCAAATCAATCCTGAAAAGGTAATGACGCATGATGAGCTTATAACATTCAGGGGAGGTGGTTATTGAAAAAAGTAAGGCCGTCTTAGTGAATACAGTGTATATCAAGTACAATTAGTCTGCAGGGTAATCTGCAGACTAATTGTCAACAATAGGTATAATAGTTTTCAGTATTATGAGGTTTAGTTTGATGTTATTCCTTGCAGTTTTTATTTTATCCTGTTCAGATGAACATAATAAACTGATGACTATTGATGTAGCTGATTCATTTGAAAACCAAATGGAAGTAAAACTAAGCGAGTTCGTAACAGGGGTTACTTACATTCCACTTGAAACAATTAAAGAATCATACATTTCAGATTATCCTTCTATCAAAGTGGGAGATTATATAATTGTCAGGAATACAGGATCTGACATACCACTCCTGCTTTTCAACAAATCGGATGGGAAATTCATCAGAACTATAGGGAAAGTTGGCAGGGGACCTGATGAATACAATTTCCCGGTAAAAGATTATTACAATACGGGTAAAAATTATGTTTATACTAATGGGTATAAACATAATGAGACGAAAGTATTTGATTTAACCGGCTCTTTTCTGTACAGTTTTTCTCGACCAGAAATTGCAGAGCCTTCTGTCAAGGGAGGGAAACTCAGTATTTTGTTTGGTACCTATCTGGATGACGAAAACTATGTCAGTTTCATTGACAATTATACAGGAGCCATTAAAACAAAGCTGGTCATTTTTAACAAGGACTCCATTAGGAAGATATTTCCTAATTATCTGAAATGGGGCGACAAGGATTTAACAAAGAACAGAAGGCCAAGCTTCAATACAGCCTTTATACGTTGGAATAACAATCTGTATTTTAAAGAGATTTTCAACGATACCCTTTTTCATGTAACGACAGAGGAATTAAAGCCAAGATTAGTTTTTAAAATGGGGAAGTATGGCTTATCATACGAAGACCAGCAAAAAATTAGTCCATCATTTGGACAGATTAGTTCAGAATATTTCTTGATAACCGATATTGATGAAAATTCCAGATTCATATTCTTTTGTTTGTCTTATTATCATAATAAGAGATATATTGGTTTCTTCGATAAGAAGCTAAAGACTACAACAATATGCCGGGAAACTCCTGAAAATAATTCCGCACTTATAGATGATATGAATGGTTTTATGCCGATCATTCCGCTTGATTTCACACAGGAAAATGAAATGATATCAGTTCTAAGCCCCATTGAAATCCTTCATTGGTTAGAGAATAACCATGATAAAGCCAACAGATTAAGAGAGGAAATGCAATGGTTGAATGATCTTACCGAAACCAGTAATCCTGTAATTGTAATAGCAAAATGTAAAAATTGATTATAATCCGAGTTTGGTGCTGGTCAGGCTTAAGCATTAGTGCAGGGGGTTGTTGAGGGAGAAGAAAATGAAGGGGAGATTTGAAAAGCACAGGGCTCAGGGCACAGAGCACAGGGCACAGAGGAAGAAGCTCAGGGCGCAGGGCACAGAGGAAAAAGCGCAGGGCACAGGGTACAGTGACAGGTCTTGCAGGTCTTGCAAATCGTGCAGGTCTCTTCCAATGTGGCGCATCGCCTATAATACATCGCCTATAATACATGATACATTGTCTTGCAGGTCTCTTACAATGAGGCTTTAGCGAAGGTTACATCGGATGGATCCCCTCCTCCGGGGCTAGGGGTGGGTATTGGTTAAACAATTATCAATTAACAGATTAATTGCTCATTGCTCATTACTCATTACTCATTGCTCATTACTCATTGCTCATTGCTCATTACTCATTGCTAATTGTTAATTGCTAATTGTTAATTGCTCATTGTTAATACATTACCGCTTAAAACCTTGAATCCCGAACAGGGTCCCGTTTTATCATTTCTTTTTAACGAAAAAAACAGTTTCAAACCATTGTTTTTTTCTTATTAATACATACATTTATAGTTGTTAATTTCCTGTTATAACCTAAGTCGATCGAAATGAAAATCCGGCTTCTTCAGTTTCTGATTTTAACAGTAAGTCTGGCTGTTTCGTGCAAACAAAAAACAGCTGATGACCTCGAGGAAATGGCACGTCGTGCTTCACATCCCGAAGCGGTTTTGGTTAAAACCGTAAAACTTGAAAAATCCACCTTTTACCATGAACTGGTATCCAATGGCAAAGTGTATTCATCGGAAAAAGCTGTTGTACCATTAAAGGTAAGAGGGGTGATCACGGAACTTCTGATCCGTAATGGTCAGAAAGTTAATGCAGGCGACCTGCTTGCAGTAATTGAAGATTTTGAATATCAGTCGCAGCTCCGTAGCGCAAAACAAGCCTATGAGAAAGCTGAAATCAATTTCAAGGACGATATTTACAGTAAATACCTTACATTAGACACGACAGGGCTTGCACCAGAGAAAATAAAAACTTCCCGCATCCGCTCCGGCCTCGATGATGCTGTTACAGCCCTCCGGCTTGCCGAATACAACTTCAACAATACCAGGATACATTCTCCCATAAGCGGCGTGGTGGCCAATTTTGAGGCTCTTCAGTGGAATCCCAGCCAGAATTATCAGAACCTGTGCACGATAATCAACGACCAGAAGATGGAGGTTGAATTCCCGGTCATTGAATCGGAATATGCTTTAATACACCAGGGGATGCCCGTGGGCATAATGCCTTTCATCAACGACAGCACTGTTATTTCCGGCAATATCACCCAGATCAATCCCCAGGTAGATGAGACGGGAATGGTAAAGATAAAAGCAGGGCTGCGGAACAATGGCCAGCTTATCGACGGGATGAACGTGAAGGTAGTTATACGGAAGCCTGTTCCCGGCCGGCTGGTTGTTCCGAAGGAAGCCCTGGTAATACGCCAGGGGAAGGATGTGATCTTCGTGCGACAGGATTCGCTCGCGATATGGAAATATGTAACTGTCGAATTCGAGAGCAGTACCAGCTTTTCGGTCAGCGAGGGCCTTGAGCCTGGCGACCTGGTAATTGTAAGCGGAAATGTTAATCTCGCCCACGAAACAATAGTGAAGGAGGAATGAACACTGAAGCTCATCACAGCTCTTTTCTCTCCACATTCACGGTCAACATTCTGTTTGTAATGCTGATCATTGTCGGTGCGGCAATGATTCCTTTGCTCTCTCTTCAGCTGAACCCTACAAGATACCTTCCCTCGCTCACAATCTCATGGACCTGGCCCGAAGCCCCGGTACGGGTTGTAGAGCAGGAAGTCACCACCGTGCTCGAGGGCATGATAACGACTGTCACCGGAGTCAAGAAAGTGTCTTCCTATACTTTCAACAACGGCGGAAATATAACTGTCGAATTCGACAGAAATGTTGATCTGAGGGCAAAGCGTTTCGAAGTCGCATCCCTTTTGAGGCAATCACGCGACAGGCTTCCCGAAAGGGTATCATACCCCGAGATAACCATGAACATGCCATCAAATCTCACGGGATCCCTTATTCTTGCCTTTCAGCTTAACGGGAACGCCAGTCCTTCGTACATATACACTGTTGCCGATGAAGTGATCAAACCTGCACTTTCGGTTGTAGAAGGTGTCTATAGTGTTAATGTCTATGGCGCCACTCCCCGCGAATGGGAGATAGTGTACGATCAGCAGAAACTTGCCTCAATGGGGATAAGTCCATCTTCAATAAGCGCCGCGATCAACAACTACTTTTTTGAGATGGAACTGGGGGGAGCATTTGAACTGAACAGTTCCGGGCCCGCCAGAATGACCTATCTTACCCTGCTTGGCAACATGAACCCGGAATTCAGATGGGATGATATAGCTGTGGCAAAGTCGTCGGGCAGGATAATTCACCTGAACGATGTTGCCACGGTGAGGATGAAAGACAGGCGGCCGCAGAGTTATTACCGGATCAACGGGCTGAATACAATAAATATCAATGTAAATGCAGGGAGGAACGTGAATAATATCAGGGTGGCCGGTGAAGTAAAGGCTATAATTGAAAACCTTAAAAAGGAACTTCCCCCGGGCTACAGCATAAGGACATCGCTTGATAATACCATTTACCTCAAGGAGGAGATCTCCAAGAACATTTTCAGGGCCGTGCTTTCGGTTATCCTTCTGCTGCTCTTCGTCCTGGCGATAAGCCGTGAACTGAAATATCTCCTGATAATTGCGATAAGCCTCGTGGCCAACATCCTTATTGCCTTTATCTTTTATTATATCTTCCGCCTCGAGATCCATCTGTATTCACTGGCAGGCATAACAGTGTCGTTCGGGATTATCATAAACAACACGATTGTTATGACCGACCACATAAGGTTCCGGAAGAACAAGAAAGTGGGAATATCACTCGTTGCAGCAACACTGACCACCATAGGCGCGCTCGTGGTGATCTTCTTTTTAGATGAAGCCTCAAGGGTCACACTTTCCGATTTTGCCGCGGTGGTAATAATCAACCTTTCCGTTTCGCTTGCCGTAGCACTGTTTTTCATTCCCTCCCTTCTTGAAAAGATCAGGCTGCCCCATAAATACAATGCTGTAGTGATAAAAAGAAAAAGAAGGGTGGTCCGTTTGTCCGAAAAATACCTGGGAATTATAGATTTCATTTTGAAGAGAAGGGCCATCCTGATCATTGCCGCCATATTACTGTTCGGTCTGCCGGTGTTTTATCTTCCCGATTCACTTCCTAAAGCTGTTGTGGGGCAGCAAAACAAACCGGAGCCTGACAAGTTTCAAAAATTTTATAACAAAACACTTGGGAACAGCAAGTACGTGCAGGACATTAAGCCTGTTGTGAATAAAGTTCTGGGCGGAACATTCAGGCTATTCAACGAGAAGGTAAAGAACAGCAGGTTTTACTGGTACGGCAGCTCCGATGAAGTTCAGCGGACAAGGCTCTCCGTCAGTATAGGACTGAGTGAGGAGGGGCTTACAATAGAGGATATAAACACTACCTGCATGGGGCTTGAGAACATGCTCGCGGCGTATTCCGAGATAGACATGTTCACCACAAGCATTTCGGATGAGAATAACGCTCGTGTCTCGATCACCTTCAAACCTGAACACGATTTCACGATCTTTCCCTATATCCTCAAGATCAGGATAGAGGAATACATGAACAGTATAGGAAGCTATCACGCCACGGTTGCCGGGGTGGGAAAGGCATTCTCAAACCAGGTTTACAGCGATTATATCCGGACGAATTACAGGGTAATAATGAAAGGATACAATTATGATGAGTTGTATTCCTATTGCGAGGATCTGCGTGAGCGGCTTGTTGAAAGCGGAAAGGGGAGGATAAAGGAGGTTTACCTGCTTGGAGAGGATTACAGTGGTTTTATCATCAAGGCCAACAGCCACAAGGTTTACAGGAACCGGCTCGAAATGGATAAGTTTCATCTTGCAGGCAGCGGCTCCGATGTTGCTTCGGCTTACAGTGAAGCCAGGAATTACTCCAGAAGCACAACATCCTCAACGCGGGCATATATCGGAGGGATAACGGCACCGGTGGTTATAAAATCCCTGCAGTCGGAGATTTTTGATTACTGGAGCCTCGGCAATGAACCTGTCAGGACTTCGACAGGAGGCATCGTGAAGCTGAAAGACTTTTCGCGGGTGACCAGGGAAATCTCGGATAATACAATCAGGCGGGAGGACCAGCAATACCTGATCACCGTGGGCTTCGATTTTGTAGGTAATTACGAGCTGGGGCAGTTGATCCTCGAGCGGAATATAGATGAGACAAATTCCATGCTTCCTCTCGGTTTTACGGCACAGAGTGATTCCTACAGGTATTCGTGGGAAGAGCAGAAAGCCAATTATCTTCTGATCTTCCTGGTGATCCTGATAATCTATTTTATCTGTGCAATCTTGCTCGAGTCATTCACTCAGCCCTTCGTGGTAATCAGTCTTATTCCCTTTTCGTTCATAGGAGTTTTCATAGCATTCCATATATTCAATATCCCGGCCGACGAAGGAGTTTTCGCCGCGATGATACTGCTCTGCGGCATTGTTGTAAATGCCACCCTCTATATACTTGATGATTTCAACCGCATAAGGCGGCAAAAGCCTGATCTGCCTGAAGTCAGAGCGTATATGAAAGCTTTTAACGGCAAGATTATTCCTATACTACTGACCGTCCTCGCGACAATAGTGGGCCTGATACCCTTTCTGCTTACCGGCAAGGATGAAAAGTTCTGGTTTGCCCTTGCAGCAGCAACTATTTCAGGACTGTTGTTCAGTTTTGTGGGGGTGGTTTTTTATCAGCCGATGATGCTAAAGAAGAAAGGTCTTGCAGGTCGTGCAGGTCTTGCAAGTAGTGCAGGTCGGGAATAAATTATTAAAACTTGTGCTATATGGGAACTGTAAAAAATTTTGAAGAACTGGTTATCTGGAAGATGTCCAGGGCAATTGTAAATCAGATTTATGCTGATTTCAAGTCATGCAGGGATTATGGTTTCAGGGATCAGATCACGCGGGCCGGGATTTCAATAATGAACAACATCAGTGAAGGATTTTGCAGAAGCAGTGATGCTGAATTCAAGCAATTCCTGAATATTTCAAAAGGCTCTGCCGGAGAGATTAAAAGCATGTATTACATAGCAGAAGATCAGCTTTATATAACAAAAGACGAAGCTCTGCTGCGAAGAAATAAAATCCAACAGCTTATAAATAGCATAAGCAGTTTTATGAATTATCTGAAGCCATTAAAAAAAGAATAAACAACAACTAAAACGACTTGCAGGACCTGCACGACTTGCAAGACCTTATACAAATTATGGTAAAATTCCTCATCTCCCGTCCCATTGCAGTTGTAATGACCTTTCTGGCATTACTGCTTCTAGGCATTGTTGCTTCAAACCGTCTGCCGGTATCGCTGATGCCTGATATTGATATCCCTGAGATCACGGTCGCGGTTTCGCGTCCGGATGTGAGTGCCAGGGAGCTTGAGAACAGTGTCGTGTCGGTTCTGCGGCGTAACCTCATGCAGGTACAGGGCCTCGACCGTATCGAATCCGAATCGCGTAACGGGAGCGCTCTTATAAGACTTTCGTTCAAATTCGGGAACGACATCAACCTTGCCTTTATGGAGGTAAACGAAAAAGTCGACGGGGCGATGAACTATCCACCCGCCGATCTTGAGAGACCGAGAATAATAAAAGCAAGCGCCACAGACATCCCGGTGTTCATGCTAAACATCATGCTGACCGACAGCATGGCCGGTGATGAGAAATTCATCGAACTGAGCGAATTTGCCGAGACCGTCATAAAAAAGAGAATAGAGCAGCTTCCTGAAGTGGGAATGGCTGATATAACCGGACAAATAAAAAGGGAGATATATATAAGTCCCGACAGGGAAAAGATGAACAGCCTGGGCCTGACCGACGATGATATAACCAGCGCGGTAAGGATAAATAATATAAATATCGGCAATATCCTGGTAAAGGACGGGAAATACCTGTATAACCTCGAGTTCAGCTCTTATCTGAGTGATCTGAACGATGTGAGGGATATTTTTATAAGGACCGGGTCGAGAATAATTCAGATGAAGGATATAGCCGAAGTCGGCCTAAGGGAGGAACAGCCGCGGGGCATATATTATTCGGATGGTAAAAGGGCAATTACCCTGGCTATAATCAAGGAATCGACATCAAAGATGGCTTCCCTTGAATCGAAGATGGCAGAGCTTCTGGATGTTTTCAGGGCGGATTATCCGCAGATGGAATTTGAGATTTCACAGGATCAGACAATACTTCTTGACTATTCCATCATGAATCTCTGGGAAAGCCTTCTGTTAGGTGGTCTGCTGGCTTTCATACTAATGTTTTTCTTCCTCAAGGACGGCAAGTCGCCGCTTATTATTGGTTTCAGTATACCGGTAACCCTTGTGATAAGCCTGCTGTTCTTTTATCTGGTTGGCTTGTCCTTAAATATCATCTCACTGGCAGGACTGATACTTGGAATAGGAATGATGATCGACAACTCTATAGTTATCATAGAGAACATAACACAATGGATTGACAGGGGGCTTTCACTCACTGAAGCCTGTGCCAGGGGAACCAACGAAGTCATCACGCCACTTATATCATCGGTTCTCGTGACCTGTGCGGTATTCATTCCCCTGATATTTCTGAGCGGCATTTCCGGGGCCCTGTTCTATGACCAGGCGATTGCCATCGTGATAGGCCAGGGTGTATCGCTTCTGGTTGGGATCACGCTTCTTCCGACGGTTTACTACCTGTTTTACAGGAACGGGAAGGAAGGCTGGCTTACAAGGCTTGTGAAGAAGATAAGCCTGAAAAGGCTTGAGGAGAGATACGAAGGCGGAATGGATTTCTTTTTCAGGTACAGGAGAGCTACCATGATATCATTCGGGCTGATACTCCTTTTGATGGTCTGGTTGTTCATCATCCTCGAAAAGGAGAGATTTCCGGAAATCAGGCAGGATGAACTGGTAGTGACGGTTGACTGGAACGAGAATATCAGCCTGGATGAGAACCTGCGCAGGATAAGGCAGCTGACGGAATCGCACAGTGAGCTTGTTTTACAGAGCAATTCCTTTGTCGGGGAGCAGCAGTTCCTGTTCAACCGCGATTATGACCTCTCGTATACCCAGGCGAAAGTATATATAAAGGCCAGGAGTTACAGGGCACAGAAAGAGCTTTGGGAGCAGATAAACAGGTTTATAGCTCAGAAATGGCCGGGAGCGTCAGTGAACATCGCGGCCCAGCAGAACATTTTTGAGAAGATCTTCTCAGCTTCTGAAGTCCCTCTCGTGGCCGAAGTAAGTTTAATGAAGGAGAAGGAAGTGCCTCCCGTTGAAGTGATGACGGATATCGTATCCCGGATGCAGGAACAGTGGCCTGAAGCGGGGATATCGAATCCGCCGCTTGAAGACAAGATACTGCTCCGGATAGATCCCGACAGGCTGCTGCTATATGATGTGGAGCCGGTGACACTGTACAATACCCTTAAAGCAGCGCTGAACAGATACAACATTGGTCAGCTGAGGGCATCGTATGAGATCCTGCCGATAGTGCTGTCGGGAAAGGAAAAACAGCTAAGTGACATTATCTCTACGGAAGATGTTTTGAATAAGAACGGAAAGCCGATTCCGGTAAGGGAGCTGGTGAGGATACAGAGGGTTCATGATTACAAGACCATCAAGGGAGGGACAAACGGGGAGTATGTACCCGTATATATGAATATTGAGACTAACAGGCCGGCAGATATAACCCGCGGGATACGGAGTATTGCAGGATCGGATCAGAATCTGAATGTCAGTTTCAGCGGATCGCTGATATCGGGGCAGAAGCTGTTCAGGGAACTTGCTGTCATCCTGGTAGTGGCTCTGTTGCTGCTTTATTTCATTCTGGCTGCCCAGTTTGAATCGCTTATGCAGCCCTTTATCGTATTGCTTGAGATCCCCATTGATATAGCCGGCGCCCTGTTGCTGGTTCTGATCTGGGGCGGGACCATCAATATTATAACCATGATAGGGCTTATAGTGATGTCGGGGGTTATAATAAACGACTCGATCCTGAAGGTGGATACCATAAACAATCTCAGGGCTGAAGGACTGGGGCTGAAGGAGGCCATTTACGAGGGAGGATCGCGAAGGCTAAAGCCGATCATCATGGTGGCTATGGCATCGATTTTCTCTACCATGCCTATACTTTTATATCAGGGAATGGGTTCCGAGCTGGAGCGACCCCTGGCATTGGCGCTTATAGGAGGTATGTCGCTGGGTACGGTTGTGAGTCTTTTCTTTATATCGCTGGCGTACTGGTATGTTTACAGGGGGAAAGAGAACAAGGCGGAAGAACGGCGTGTGGCACGCGGCGCGCGGAAAATAAGCGACAGCAGGAGGGTTGAATAAAACGGATCCCCTCCACCGGAGAGCCTGCCCCGCTTGAGCGGGGGGTTGGAGGTGGGTTCTTGGTAAGGCGTAGATACTAAGGGACTAAGCGACCGCCAGACTAAAAGTACAGGGCACAGAGCACAGGGCACAGGGCGAAAACGACTGCAAGACCGCAAGATGAGAAGCACAGGGCACAGAGCACAGGGCACAGGGCGAAAACAACCGCAAGACCGCAGGACCGCCCGACTAAAAGCACAGGGCACGGGGAAAGTCATGCAAGTCGTGCAGGTCATGCAAGTCTTGCAGGTCGTGCTAATTGTACAAGACCTGCAAGACAGCAAGGCACACTGCAAGACAAAGCGAAAGTTGCATCGGATGAATCCCCTCCTCGGAGAGCCTGCCCCGCTTGAGCTGGGGGTGGGTTCTTGGTTTAAACAAATAGCTTTTAAAAACTCACGAATTTTTATCGTAAAAAACGACACAAGACGCAAGGTCATAGGAAGAACGCCGCATGCCGCTAGCCGCGTGCCGCCCGCCGTATATCTTAAATCACCGGTTTTCCAAAAACTATGTATATTTGCAATGTAAATGCAAAATTACATACAATGATAATTGACAGGCAAATCAGCTCTCATCTTAAAAAGATGCTCGAAAAATACCCAGTAATTTTTCTTACCGGTCCTCGTCAATCCGGCAAGACCACTTTGCTAAGAAATGTTTTTGGCGATTTCAGATATTACAACCTTGAGAGGCCGGATATACGCGAAATGATCTCGGCTGATCCGGTTGGATTTCTTAATTCAGCCGGGAGTAAGCTGATATTTGATGAAGCTCAGAACCTTCCTGAATTGTTCAGTTATATTCAGGTTATTTCCGATGAAAGGAAATCCAATGGTCAGTTTATTCTTTCTGGATCCCAGAGTTTTCTGCTTAATGAGCGCATTAGTCAGTCTCTGGCAGGACGCGTGAGTGTAAATGTGTTGCTGCCTTTTGACACACATGAACTTCGCGGACATGCAATCCTCGATCCGGCACAATTGATCCTTTCTGGGTTTTACCCCAGGGTACATGATCAGAAAATCGCGGCTCAGGATTTTTACCCTTCATATTTGCAAACATATATTGAAAGGGATATCAGGACCTTAAGATCAATTGAGAATCTTCAGACTTTTTCACGGTTTTTAAGCTTGTGTGCCGGACGTATAGGACAGATCCTTAATCTCACTTCACTGGCAAACGATACGGGTATTTCTGTTAACACGGCCAGGGCATGGATCTCATTACTTGAGGCAAGCTATGTAATTTTCCTGCTGCAGCCGTATCATCGCAATTTCAATAAACGCTTAATAAAATCACCCAAGTTATATTTCTATGATACCGGTGTGGTTTCCTCCCTTCTCCGTATAGCTGATACCGCCACCCTTTCGACCCATTATCTCTATGGGGCATTGTTTGAAAACCTTGTGATAAGCGAAATAATCAAGTCACAGGTTCATCAGGGCAAAAGGCCATCGGTATATTACTGGCGTGAGAGTAACGGCGTGGAAGTGGATTGTATTATTGAAAGGGAGTCAGGGGATCTGACAGCATTGGAGATCAAGGCAGGTCAGACATTTAGTCGTAACTATTTAAGAAACCTGATTCTATTCCCTGAAAAGAATCTTGACAGGGAGATAAAGAAGGCTGTAATCTGGCTGGGAAATGAAACGACCACTATTGAAAATATAAAAATCATTTCATGGAATGATTTTGTAGAAGATAATTCGGCTATATAAGCAGAGGGCACGGGGCATGGGGCACAGGGCACGGGGCGCAGAGCACAGGGCACAGAGCACAGGGCACAGGGCACAGGGCGAAAACGACCGCAAGACCGCAAGACCGCAAGACTGCAAGACCGCAGGACCGCAAGACTAAAGACACAGGGTCAACAAAAGAACGCTTAATTGGCAATTTCCATGTAATATGCAATTATTCAATTAATTATGAACAATACAACATTAAATAATCATTTACCGGTTATTTACAGATTATTCCAAACTAAGGTTTTATTATATTTAAACTTCAGTCTTTTTGCGAAATGAATAAGTACTTGTTAATTCTGGTATCAGCTTTTATCTCATGCACCGGACCTGGAAAGCAGGTTGCGGAAAAGATTGATTATCCGGTTTCCATTAACCTGAATTTGTCAGAAGCTGTTGAAGATTCCATGCACCTGTCTGAAATTGCCCGGGAAGTTGAATATATTCCCCTTCAGACCACTGACAGTTCCATAATGGGGTATTTCAGGAATTTCGCGATCACAAAAGATTACTTCTTCATTGTAAATGAATTAAGTGTACAGGTATTTGATAAAAACGGCAATTATATAAACAGTCTGTTCAACATTGGATCCGGTCCGGGAGAAACAGCTGCATATTGCATAGCAGTCGATGAGAGTGGGGGAAGAGTATTTGTTTACAATCATAAAATAAGTGATGTAAAAATCTATGATTTTCATGGCAATTACATCAAAACCGTGAAACAGTCTGTCAGGCATCCCGGAACCTGGGTTTACTCAATTGGATATTTTAACAACAATTTGCTTGTTCATACAACACAGCGACCACATACGAAGTATCTTTATTCGGGCATTGATTTATCAACCGATTCAATCCGCATCCTTTGCAGGAATTACAGAACCTATACCAAATCGCAGGAAAATCAAATTCCTTATTCGCCTTATGATTACCATTATCAAATAACTGATACCACTTTCTTATACAAAGAGACATACAGCGACACCATATTCTCTGTGAATAAGGATTTTGAACAGACGCCTCGATATATAATAAACTTAGGTGACAGGAAGCTCACATGGGAAACATGGAGAGAGTGTGCGTTTAACCTGGCAGGAGGTCCGCCAGACGGTTACATGGTACAATCATTCGCTGAGACTGAATCTTACTTGTTAATGGTTTTGAATTCCTACAAGTACCCGCAGATGTTTGCTGTCTATAATAAAAACACAAATTCAACTTCGATTTTCAGGAATAAGGATTACGTTCCTTCTGTCAGGGAGGTTTATTTGAAAAACGATCTGGACAATTTATTACCATTTCCTCCCATGAATAAGGATGGATATCTGTTCTATTATGATGAATGTTTATACAGCGTCATAGAAGCAACTGATTTTGTGAAGTATTTTAAATCGAGTCCGTTGGAGAGCAGGATTTCGTCAGGGTATTTGAGAAGCATGTCCCCGGTTTTGAGTAATATCACTGAGTTCAGCAATCCTGTTCTGATGAAAGTTCAATTGAAATAGGGAGATCGAATTGTGGTACAGGGCACGGGGCACAGAGCACGGGGCACAGGGCGAAAACGACTGCAAGACCGCAGGACCGCAAGACTAAAAGCTCATGGCGGGGGGAAAGTCATGCAAGTCTTGCAGGTCTTTTATAATGAGGCTTTAGCGAAGGTTGTATTGGATGAATCCCCTCCTCGGAGAGCCTGCCCCGCTTGAGCGGTGGAACCGCGCATGATTGAAAATTATATTCATTACGTGTTTGTGTTTGAATTCAAT
>JAAYQC010000244.1 GCA_012519515.1 Bacteroidales bacterium
ACTTCCAAGCCGCATCAGTCATTTATCTCCCTCACAAAACGATACACTCTTTTTGCGTATTTTTGAATAGAAAAAGAACCAACATCCACTTTTGCAACACCTATTTTCGGCCAGCAATGCCAAGCGTCTGAGCGCTCAGCATATATCAAAACATGATGGACAACCGCACCGCTTGAACAAACAATCAGGTCTCCAAGCTTCAATAAGCTTCTGTCTATGAATTCTTTATCACGTTCCCACACCTTTTCTAGCGTTGGTATATTCTCAATACATTCTATCAGCTTCGTAAACTCTTCTCTCCCCCCGCTAACGGATAGATATTCAGGTGTCACGAAACTTTCTGGAATCACACCTATGCGCTTGAACAAAACCAAAGGAAAACTCACACAATCCGCAAAACAACCCGGGTGAGCTTTTCCGGCACAATTATACTGGAAAGCGGTGTCATTCCACTTCTTAACCTCTTCTAAAAAGAGTTGCCTGTAATTCTCCTGCTCAAACAAGCTTTGCATTTACTTTTTGCCTCTCTGGTCGTTTCTTGCAAGGTCAAGCGGGTTATTATTGGGCAGCCACGGGCAGCCTCCAAAGTTCACCGCATTGGACTTTTCCTCTGAATTTTTAAACTTGGCAGCGCAACACTGGATTGTCTTGTCACACCATAATGTTAAACTAACCGTTTCAAGCTCGTTTAGGGAGGGTATTCTCTCGATAGTGAGTGTCCGATAGACAACTCCGCCAACGTCTTTTTTAACGTCTTTCAGAACGATATAATTCTTTCCATCCTGAGTGAGCGTCGCGCCATTGAAAAACTTGTCGGGCTCATCATTGTGCAGGTCGCTCGTTACGTCAATCTTCCTGCCGTCAATTCTTTCTATCGTTCCGGTAATTTCCTCTTTAACGGCACCACACTCCGCCGAGTAGAGGATGTGATTGCATTGCCTTTGGAGCTTCTTGCGCCCCACGCCACGCTGTAAAGCGTTTAAATTGGAAGATAATGTAAATGTAGCCTCGCCCTGTAAACCGGTCTCAGCGTTCACCACAACGCCTTTAAAGAGGTACTGCGGTGTCGGGTCAAGTGAAGCGTCAACCTCCAATCTCGCAACGGTAATCTCTATCTTGTCCACACCATGCACCCGTCTCAGGAGCCATTCTCTGGCGTACCCGCTTGCGTTTAGTGTAAGCTCTTCTCCAAGAATACCTTCTGAAAATTCAACACTGGAATGAGTAACGTCTCCCGCCAGATAAGTATTCCCATCGACATCCAATAATGAGTATCCCCAGTTCGCGACTCTGTAAGTCTCCTCTTTAAAATTGAAGGTGTAGAGATAAGCTATCTTTTTGGCAATATCAGGTTTAGGCCCTATGTTTGCTTCTATAAAATCAATATCAAACTCAAAGTAGTTTGCGCTCAAGAGCTCTACCGAGAGCGTATCATCACGGTATCGCACTGTTTTGACGTGTGCAGTTTCATCCGAGACGGTCTCTGGAGTGTAAACCTTGAAGCCGCCAGAAGAGCCCATGCGTCCTGAGTTTTGGGCGAAGTGAACAAGAACAGATTGCAACTGGTCTCGGTTTCCTTTGTAATGGAATCCAAAGGTATCACGTTTCTTGTAGACAAGCCAAGGTGCAGGCGAGCCAGCGTCCAGCGGGTCAAAGAAAAGGTCATCTACAGAGCCAACATCCGGCTTCGTGCTCCACTCAGGCAGTAAAGGAAAGTCACTCATGATTCAAGTGCTCCAAGTGTCGCCGTGCCAGCCCAAAAATAAGACGTCTCACTGGTTTCAATATCAAAGTGCCAAGCTGTAGCGGTTTTTCTGCTTTTTAGCGTGGGGTTAAAAACATACCTCGCCCCTTCAAAACCAACCATCTCAAGAACACGTTTTGTAGTCTTTTCCCACGGCTCCCCGTTCCCCTGAATGTGGTCTTCATAAGCAGGACGGTCTCCGCTTTCAAGCTCCACTGGCTCATAAAACACCACAAACGCAGGGCCAGTGCCATAAGAGCATGACAACACCTCATCTTCATAGCCAGTACATTTTACAGTGACCTCCACCGGGTCTGCCTGGTATGCGGCATCATCCGACACTCCCTCTTTTTTAACAAGAAACAACCCAGCTACAATAACAAGGCCGCAATGCGGTGCGGGCGAAAAACAACCTTCTTCTGCGGGAGCACGATACCTTCTGTTTTGGCCGTCTTCTATCGTTCCCTCATAAGTATTTATGCTCCCGTGAGAGCAAACCGCTGCGCCTGCATAAATATCAAACAAAGGATGCGGCTCATCCATCACGGCCTCAAATTGCTCTGGCGGGTTGTTTGCAGGGTCGTCTGGGTCAGGCTCCGGGCTGATAATCGGAAAGTGTTCTATTATACCGACCGGAGTATCTGATTGTACCAAACCACCTTCACCATCCGTCTCGACTCCGACAGGATTGCCGCTACCGTCTCGGATTATATTTATATCAATCGCTACACGCTCCTCAAACTCAAGCATAAGCTCTGATATGCTTGGCGTGTAATAACCCAGTTCGGGCAATAACATTTTCCCAAACGCCAAAGGAGCGACAACGCTCCCTTTCGGGTAATCCCTGCTCACTTTGTACTCAAGCGCAAGTGACTCATTGGAAGCAATCGGCTTCCTTATCATTGTCACTTCGTAAGTGTCAGAGTCATAAAGTATTATGGCATATTTAAACCATTGGAAAAGCCTGTACTTCGCTGCGCAAACCAAAGAAAGGTCGTTCTTTTTTGCGCCACCCTGCAAGTAAACCGCATCCAGCCATACTGGCATTGCTACTGCGCTTTCACCACGTGAATTCCTCCAAGTGATAAACTTTTGCGTCAAAGGTTTGCTCAGGTTGCTAACCGTAAAACGCTGCGTCACTAAAGGCCGGGTGACTGAGCCAACACGGTACTCTCTCCCGCGTATAGACTCAATAACCTTTGTATTGCAAACAAAGGAGGTATTCAGCGCATTATTGTAGTTCGGTATGGCCGTTATAATAATCATGCAAAAGCACCCATTCTTCTTTGTTCTCTCGTGATGTTGCGCACTATCCCAGACTGCTTGCAAAGAGCCCAGAAGTCACTGTGCGTCTGTACCGTTACATTGGTTTGAGATACTGGCCTTGCGGTGGCTGTGGAGCGGCTCTGATTAGAGGATGGAGCCACGTAGCCTCTTGCCGCAAAAATCTTGTTCAGGTCAACTCCCTGATTCGCCATCTCAAGCCACGCATCGTTTTGTGGTGGCGACTTCGCAGAAACGACATACTCGCTCCCGTCCTCATTCACCTGCACTATCTGCCTGCCGCCACGCACTCTGCCCCCTTCCGCAAACCCAAGTAAACCCGCCGGACTCATGAGCTTTAAGAGCCCTCCGATAATCCCGCCTGAGAGCCAGTTCAAAGGAGCCAGAATCGCATAAGCCGTAACAAGCTGCGCCACAATGTTGGCAAGCATGTTCACTATCGAATTCAGGATTGCAAGGCTCATCTGTGCAAAAGCATCGGACAAAGACTGAATCCGCATGATAACGTTAGTCAGAGCGTTGCCCATATTGGTCGAGATTGCATTGCCTATGCCAAGCGTTATCTCTTTGCTTATATCGTATGCGCTTCCAATCGCATCCCTGAAAGAGATAAATCCGTCTCTTATGCCGTCAAACACGGTGCGCCTGTCCATATCGTTTTGGAGCCGTTGCATCTCGTTTATGAGCTCTCGAATCTGGTCGGTATATTCTTGGATAAGGTCTGTATCACGCTCAGTCAGAAGCCCTTGAGAACGAATACTTTTAATCTCGTTTTCAAGTGTCAGTTTTAGTTTGGCTCGCTCGTTCCATTGCTCTTTGTAAAGTTTTTGGAGGTGTTTGTTCTTCTGCACTTGAAAAACAAGTGAGTTTTCAATCGTTTTAACCTGCTCGTTTATGCGGCTCAGCTCAGCGTCATAAGCTTTTCTGGCACGGTCGATTCTCACATCGGCTGCAGGGTCTCTCAGGCCCCTGAGATACTCCATCTTGGCAATCGTGTCTTGTATGCTTTGTCTGGCTGCTATTGTCGTATCCTCATCTTGCAGTCTAACTGCAATTGCAAGCTGTTTCCGATACTCAGTCAAAAGCCGATTCAACACGTCAAGCTGTTCGGCGTTCTTCTGGTAAAGCCTCAAACGTTTTTCGTTATTGCTCAGATTCTCGTTTGAATTGATAAGGTTTGTCTGGTGGTTTAGCTCTCCGAGCGACAAGTTTATATACTTAACCGCTCGATTTAACTCAAGGTAAGCGTCCTTGTCTAGCAGGCTGCTGCGCTGAATTCTCGCATTTCCAAGGGCTGTCAAAGAATCTCTAACCTGCGATAGAAAATCATCATGCAGGAATTCTCTGAGCGAGTCTAACACTTCAAACATTCTACCCGGGCCCGCCTCGGCGGCCTCCCTAAACTTTTCTTGCAACGCTTGAAGCTGCCTCCCCGTCTCGGACAAGTTAGTCTCATCAATTCCAATCTTGAAAAAGTCAGTCAGGTCAAGCGCACTGCGCTCAAGCTCAGGAAGCTCTCTCAGATAATCTTTAAATAGCTTCTGCGCATAGTGACTGTTTTTAACAAGCTCAGCCATTAGCTTGTCACCTAAAAGCTCTATCTGCGAGTCAAGGTAAGCCATGTCAGCCGCAAACGCATCCACGTCTTTTATTGTCCAGTCAGACAATACAAGGTCTTTACTGAGCTTTATCTGGGCAAGACTGTCATCTATCCTCTCAAGTTGTTTTGTGGTTACCGCCGCAAGTTTATCCCAGCTAGCTGTAAGTGATTGCGTTAGTGCGTCTTGCGCTTTTCTTGCGTTTTCAGCATCAATCATTTCGGCGGCTTTTGCCGACATGCTAAGATTCTGCACCTCAAGCTGGTCAAGCTGCGCCTGGATTTTATTATTTTTTTCGGTTATATTCTTTGCCCACGCTTCAACGGCGGCCATGTTTGGGAGATAAGCGCCATCCTCTGGAGTGATAATCTCAATGCCCTTTTTAACAGCAACTCCAAGACTGCGTAAACCTATCCAAGTTGCACTCAAGAAGGCGTTCGTCAGAGCTTGCACTAACGGCGTGAAATCAAGCTCATTTACAACTCTCAAAAACTTCTCGAACGCTTGCTTGAAAAGGTCTGAAAACTCATCCACGAAGTTTGACGCCGCTCCGACCGCATCGCCAAGCTGGATGGAAGCGAACGTCTTTCTAAAATGTTCTGCCAGTTTTTTGCCAAACGGCTGGAAGTCAATCGCCATTAAACGGTCAAGAAACTCGTTTATTGGTTTGTGTAGCTCGATTAAAAATCCTGTAAAAAATTGTCTGCGTTTTATATCAAAGTAGCTCAGGTTGTTCTCAAGACGCACAAGAGCTTTGTTATTGTCATCCAACGTGATTGGCAGTCCTCCAAGAGCAACGTCAGCTCTTCGGGTAAGCTCTTCCATGTTGCGGAGTAGAGGAAGGATATTGTAGCCGTCTCGTTCAAAAAGCAACATGGCGGCATGGGCTTGTTCAGAAGCATTTCCAAGCTCATTCAGAGCCTTTGCAATCGTGAGAAACTTTTCAAGCGTGGTGAGCCCGATAAATTTCTCTTCTTGGATATTCAGATTGCGTAGCACTCGCATTGCATCCGGCGCCGTGCCCGCAAACGCCTTTGTGAGCTGCTTGCCCATATAAGCCAGACGCTTTCCAAGCTGGTCAGCACTCACGCCTGCGTTTTCCATTGCAACCTTATAGGCGACAAGCTCCTTAATCGCTATCCCAGTCTGCGCGGCCTCTCGCTGTAGTTGTTTGGTGTATTTAGTCACTTCTATACTACCTTCAATTACACCCGCTGCAGAGAAAAACTTGTCAAAGCCAGTAATTGATTTTACAGACTCAAACACGCCTTTTATTTGATTGGTTATAAGACCAAAGTAAAATTTATATCCCTCTACTATCCCCTTTCCTATGTTTTTAAGTATCTCTACAAACGCCGCCCCCAGAAAACCTGTTATCAAACCAATAGAGCCATCAAAAAAGGTCTTGAAAGAAGTTTTTAAAAGGTCAGTAAAACCCTTGAAGCCATCTTTGCCTATGCCTGCCTTCAGGTCTGTAAAGAGGTTTTTAAAAGATTCTCCAAACGTCTTGAATTTTTTCTCGCTCTGCTTCGCCTCGCCAGCAACGGCCTGAAAGCCCTGTTGAACAACTTTCAGGCCGCGCTCCACCTCGGCTATGCCTTTCAGAACGATATTTATATCGACTGTGCCTTTTTGACTGTCAGCCATAGCGTGTTATTGTCTTTTAGGTCTCTCCACCACCAAAAATAAGGCTGCCCTGCGGAAACACCCCTACTTCGACTTGAATAGGAGCCGTGGAGAGAGGCTCAGGGCTTGCTGCTGTCACTGCTTTTCCAAGTATGATTCTCCCTGAGCCTGCCATCGCTTGAGTCAACTTCATAACGTTGCCAAGAGCACCAGTAACAACGTAATCCCCAACCTCAACCGCAGTCCCGGTAAGAACAGTCACAATGTTTCCAATCTTTTTGTATGAAGCATAAATATCTCCCCCGATAGTTATTTGACTTCCTGGCATGAAAACATACTCAGGAATATCTTCCTCAGAAGAGATTTTTACCATCTCGCTAAACTCTTCATCAGGCGGGGAGCCTGTATAGGTCTTCTTGCAAAGCACTGGCTCCTTTTCAGTCGCAAAGCTTGAAGCTGCTTTCAGCAACTCGCAGCCTGGGAGTGGCTTTGTATAAACCGTTTCTTTGCTCAGGTCTGCGATGTTTGGAGGCAAAACCGGATTAGAAAGCTCCTGTTCCGCCAAGTTTACAAAGTTTGGTTTTAATATGGACATGATATATCCTCCTGCTTAGCCTGTAATGCCTTCGGGGTTAAAGATACCAACCTGATGCGGGCTCGAAAGTGCCGTTGCTTCAAGTGTTGGTTTGATAAAATCTTTGCCATCCCATTTTCCGGCGGTCACTTTAAAAGAGCAATACTCTTCTACTACTTTAACTACCTCGCCATGCTTATTCACGGCTTGCCAGTGCATCCACCCATTCTGAGCGGGATTAGAGCCTCTCACGTAAACTCCTTCTTGGTCAGCCTTAGTTCTAAACTGGATGCCATGTAAAATTGCGTCGTAAGATTCAAGGTCAAAAGTGTACTTTTGCTCGCTCGATATAATCTCTTTGTCGTAAGGCTCAATCAAAGCCTTTGCGTTTGGCCTCGAAGCCGTTATTTCTTCTTCGTCGGATGAGGGGTCAACCCCAATCACGGCCTCGATTTTAACCCAGATATTGTCGGGGTCTGGATATGCGAACGCTGGTTTATTTTTCGCATCCACGGTTATGGTGTCTCCCTTGTATTTACCCTCCATTGCAAGCCAGAGGTGAGAACCAGCCCTCAAAGCACCTGTAAATGTACTCATTTCTTTGTTTCCTTATTAGTTGTTGTTTTGTTTTTTGAATATGCGTAAACCCCAAAAATAATGAGACTCACGATTCCACTCAAACAAATTGTGGTTATAACTGCTTTATTCTCAAGTACATGTGGTAAAACACTCAAGAACAAACCAAAAAAAATCAGATATAAAATATACGTACCGGGAAAATTAAAAACCGCAGGAAGCTTGTATCGCAGAAACCCCATTAAAAACCCCAAACCAATCAGAGCTAAACCAAAGTACATAACCGGACTGATTGCTTTTGCTCTGGCTGCTATCTGTTGCACGCTCACCCAGCCTTCACGGGCAACGTCTTTCTGGTGCTCGCCTATGGATGTTTTGTAGGTCTCTCTCACTACTACCCAGTTTGTATCAAAAACAGAAGGGCCAAACATGTTACTACTCTCGGTTAAAAGGTTAGTCCTGAGAGCAAGCATCGGCACCATTTCACGGCTATATTCAGCCAGTGTGGGGGCCTGTGCGTTCTCAGGCTGGACAACTTTGATACCTGGGCTTTTACCCGAGACCACAAAGTCTGCTTTACCGCCTTGCAAGGGTGGAGCTACCTTATGGAGCCCGCTACACCCTGAGAAAATGATAATGAGAGCGAAAAGCACAAGCATTATCGCCATCTCCACCATCATCATTCTATCAAAGGCGTCTCGTTTCATTCTTTCCCCTTCAAGGCGGCTTTTTTCTCTTTTCGCCGCTCAAACCAATCAATAATCTTCGTTGCCGATAAAATAATCGTTGCCGTCGCCGATATTATCGAAATCAGCAAACCAACCACGCCAAAGTAGTTTTGCAGCGCTACTAATATGCCGCTCATCGAGGTGCCCACGACTGCGTACTTCCAATCCCAAACTTCCAATAATCTGCTATACATATATCTTTAAACTTCCATTAAATGATAAACCGTTACTAACCCGTTACCGGGCAACTCGTTAAATTCTTCCGTTTTAACGACTGAAAAATAATCACCTAAATTGTTCTTCTCCATACCGCTCACCGCTTTTATTACTTCATCCAAAACGTTGTTAAAGTTTGGCGCGTTTTTAACAAGAGGATTAGTTTCCACGAAAACCGCAAACTCGATATTGAACATGCTACCCTTATGGACTCTGGCGGTGAGTATTCTGTTAGTGGTTTTTGAAATCCACACCACGCACCCATTATCCTTTCGCAAGGTGTCCAGTTTGCGCTCCGAAGCCGTGTCCGTAATCATCACCACCGGAAAGCTTAGAAAGCTTTTCAGGCCGTTATAGAGCTGTGTTCTGAGTGCTTCAATTTTCATTAAATAAGAGTCCTCTGTTTCTCAGGTGCTCAAGAATATCGGTTTTGGTTCTCTCGATACCTGCATTCACCGCTTTTTCGTTTCTACTCCCGGGGTAAAGCTGTCTACCCTCAGCCTTCGGGTTTCGGAGCCACGGGTTTATGCGCTTCACTGCCTCTGTGAAATGCTTCTTTCCGAACGCAGGGGATTTAACTATCACCCTTGCCCAGACATCTCCAATCATCCAATCCGCCTCATTCGAGCCGCTCCGTGCACTCCCATAGATAGTTCCCGAGACGCGCCTTGTACCTCTTAGCTTTCTCGCGGTCATGTAAAAGATTCTGCTAAGGTTTGTGGACGATGCCTTCCTGTATCTGGTCTCGTAAAAATCACGTAACGCCTGAAAGCTCACCTCCACATACTGAGTGTCGCTTTTTAGTTTCTTGGACTTATTCAAGCTGAGAGAGATACCACGCTTTAACTGCCTCACTCTGAATAGCTTAGTTGGCTGCGCCTCCGTCATGCCAAGCAAACTTGTTTGGGCTATAAAATTCCTTGAGGGAGATACCGGAGTTGGCTGCGGAACGTCTTTATTCCTGAGCTTTTTATTGCCAATCCATGTTTTATAGGCCATGCTATAAGCTTTCTCGTGAGTGATAAGGATACTATAATCGTTTGAGAATCCTTTTGTAAGCTCAGACGCCTTGGAGTGTATCTCAGCAGGGGTAGGAGCGTTCTTTTTTAGCTCGTCAGCTATGTAAAGCATCAGAAACCTCATCTTATCATGGACAAAAGTATGAGTTTTCTGATAAGAGGATGCCTTTGCAATTCCAAGCAAAGCATTCAGCTCTTCATCATCATAATTTATGTAAAAAGAAACACTCATCTCTGCTTCACGCTGCAATACAAAACATAGCAATTCTTTGGGCTTCCAAAGTAATCCACCATGAATATCTCAAAAAGCCTCCCCGCCTGAGTCAGATATTCTCCGGGCTGAGGCTCCTCGCCATTGAAGCATGATTCATCTGCTTCTATCTTAACGACTGAGTTTGGCAAAGAGCCCTGTTCAAAACGTAGATAATCTTTCTCGTTTGGCGTGTAGTTGGCAATACCGATAATATGAGCTCCCCTAAAACCATACTGCTCCCCGAAAAACCTGTTTGAGATTTTCAAGGTTTTCTGCATCATGCGCTTTAATTGAGAGCTCATATTTAATCCTGCCGATAGACTTCACCGTCTATATGATAGCTCTTAGTAAGGCCCGCAACTGATTCTCGCTCAATGCCTTTCAGCAATTCACGGTGCGCGCGCTTTACGTCTGCCGGCTTGGCGAATGGCACCGGAATGAACGGTGCCACTCCCAGACCGATTATGGATGCACGCTCAGCGATAATGCGCCTCGAAGCCTGCTCCAAAAGCTCAAGCTCCTCATAGCTGCAATTCTCGTAAACCTGCTCCATTGTCATGTTAGTGATAATCGCTACTTCTGCGACTCTCTCTGCAAGGCACTTCGACCAATAACTTCCAATTTCTGGATTAGCTCTGGCGACCATCCGTCTATGGAGCGCATCTTTTTCTTTATCCGCTCCTCGACATAAGCGAAAAAACCGTTCTTATTCACCTCCTCACACGCCTTGTAAAGCGTTGTCAGAGAGGTGGGATGCAGTCTATCGAACCACTCCTCCGGTTGTCTCACGCAAAGCTTGCAGAATGCAATCCAGTCTTCATCATTGCCTTGCGCCTCGATAGCTTTATCGTACTTATTGAGTTTGATAGCATGTACTTTGACTTTTTCCTCTACAATCTCTTCACAATCTTCTGCGG
>JAAYQC010000024.1 GCA_012519515.1 Bacteroidales bacterium
GAGAATGTTGATGTTCAGAACTATTTCGATAACTACATGGATTTCAAAGAGAAACTTGAGATATTGCTGGACAGGCAAGTTGATCTTGTTGAAAATCAAGCCATAAGAAATCCAATTTTCAGAAGGGTTATTGACAGGGACAAAAGATTAATCTATGAACGAAAAAGTGCTTAAGTGTCTTTATGACATCAAAATAGCCATAGATGAAGTTTACTTATTCTTTGAAAAAGGTCCCAAGGATCTTGAAGGTTACAAGAAAAACTTCTTGTTTAAGAGAGCGATAGAAAGAAATCTTGGAATTATTGGAGAGGCAATTAACCGTATCCTTAAAGAAGATCCTGGTTTTCCAATTGATAATGCAAGAAGAATAGTTGGTTTAAGGAATCAGATAATTCATGGATACGACTCAATATCAGATGAAAACATTTGGGCCATTCTAATTACTCATCTCCCTAAGCTCAAATCCGAAATTCAAAAGTTTCTTTAATAAAAGTAACTATACCCAACAGGTCGGTATATTTCATTTGCTCGTGAGGCTTTTTACAATTCACCTATAACATGACGTATAAATAGATATATTGGAAGTTCCCAGTTTTTTGGTCTGTACCGTAAAAGAAAAAAACCACGCCAGTTCTCCTGACGCCGGGCGTGCAAACAAAACATTCCGCTTAATGAGAATTCATGACATCTGTTTATTGCAGATGTTTGTGGCATGATAAACCGCGCAGCGGTTAAAGGAAGAAACCGTGAAGCGGTTCAATTTTAATAACCTCCGGTGCAACCGGAGGCTGGATGCCCTGCGCTTTTTCCCCTGTGCCCTGTGCTCTGAGCCCTGCGCTTCTTCCCCTGTGCCCTGCGCCCTGTGCCCTGTGCTTCTTCCTCTGCGCCCTGAGCCCTGAGCCCTGTGCTTCTTCCTCTGTGCCCTGAGCCCTGTGCTTTTCTTGCATTAATCCTTAAGCCTGACCAGCACCAGAACCGGATTATCGGTCTCTTTCATACTATCGGCTAATTTTATTAGTTCCTTTTTCTTTTCAGGATATTTAGGAATAATGCTTTTGAATTCAGCACTTGCAACATATGTTTTAAGATTAAATGGATTTATTAGTGTTATAATAAATTCATCTTCATTTTCAGAATAGTATTTTATATTTCCGGATAAGGGCATACCCCCATCGAGGTCATTTATTAACCATGGTTTATACTTTGTATATCTCCCTGGTGTTTCCTCGTATTTGTTTGCCAGGAATGTTTCTTTTGTTTTCTTGTCAATCAGGCAGTATGTATATCTTTCGAGATATGCATAAACAAATACAATGAACCTATTTGTTTCAAACATTCCTCCATGACGGAAGAGTCTGTATATAGACTCAGACTCTATATCTATCCTTTCTTTGGGCCATCGGTGATCTCCCTGTGCAAACAAATATGTTGCTGAATTACTCAGGTTTGATGAAATTGAAAATATTGTGTCATTGAAATAGTTAGAATAAAATAATTTGTTTTCGAATTTATATGTACTACCCTCGGTCTCAATACCAGATTGAAAAGGAGGAACAGAGTTTTTCTTCGTAGCCACCAAGTGCCCTAATGTGTCGATAAATACCCAGGAATATTTTGAATCTCCTGTAGGTATATAGTCAGGGAAAAACAATAATGAATTAAAAATCTCAAGGTCACTAAAACTATAACCACCAGCATATCCCTTTAGTAAGATATCCCTTAGAAAAATGCCACTTGGAGAGTAAACCTTAACTATCCCATGATCTAAAACATAAACGTTTCCAGTTAAATCATCAACGGTAAAATTCATCCCGTACCAATATTCTCCCGGGCCTTTACCCCTGCTACCGATTTTTCTGACAAATTTACCATTACGATCAAATTGTACGATTCCAACCTCTTTGATTGATAAATATATATGTTCTTTAGTAATTCTTAGGGTATATGTTATTCCAATTGGAAAACTATTATCAAGTGGGATATACTTAATGTCATTAGCTATTTCTGAAAGAGTTATTTTATTGTCAACAAAATTTCTTGGGTCGATTTCAAAAATATTACTATCTGATGAACTACAGGCGACGGCTATCTGGATCAAAGGTAAAAGATAAATCAGTCTCATTTTATTAATTTTATATCATTAGTGGGCAATTAGAACCCACTGATTATTAATTGTTTATTTTTAAGTTCCTTGGCATTATTGTAATCGCACTTCGTAAGTATCTTTCTTATAGGAGTTTTGTCCAGTAACGATATGCTCACTTTGAATATCGGCACACAAGAAAACTATTTTAATTCATTTATTTTATGTCTTTAAACTTAAATATCAAAATGAAAGCACTTCTTGACACAATCATCATCATTCATAGAGAAGCCTCAAAGGAGCCGCGTACCGCTAGCCGCCTGCCTGTTTTGCTTTGCGAACCTTGAACCTTAAACCCCGAAACCTCGAACTTTGACTTTCACTTACCCGCATTCTTGTTTCATACTGCAGTCACTTACTTCCCTGCAGTTACATACCCCCTTTTCCTCCCGATAGCTCCCTGCATTCACATACCCCCTTTCCAGTTTCCCCCAGAGGGGAAAAGCTTCTTCCAATGGATGCTGTTGCTCAATTTGTTATATCAAGCATTGAAGTTCATATTCCTTTCCAATTATTAGCAGAATCCTCTTGCTCCTTCACCCTTGGGGGAAGGCTGGGAAGGGGGTAAATAACTAAGCGGGTCATAAGTTTACCTACCTCCTTTTTATGTTTATGACTCCCTGAAATCCGTTATCATTGTTTATTCTCCATATGCTAAGCATCTACTTCTTTAAGCCCTCCTATAGGGGGGAAAGGCTTCTTCCAATGGATGTTGCAGGGGAGCGTAGAACTTAGAGCACAAGTCATTCAAGTTTGTACAGGAATGAACCTTAAACCCCGAAACCTCGAACTTTGACTGCAAATGACGCAAGGCTCAAGGCGCAGGGGCAACAAAAAGATTGAAAAACATAATGAGACTTACCACGGCTATGGTTTAATAAAAAAACACGACTGCGGTTTATTGCTGATGTTACCGGTATGGCGGAAAGCGACAAGTCTTATATCGTAACAAAAAATTATAGAGCTAAAAGTATGAACGGATTTGTTATTGTCTCACTTCCAAATAATCGCAGTAATCCTACTGAATCATCTTGTTTGATGTTAGCTTTATTAATTTTCCTTAACTGAAACGGCTGATTTAATGATGGTATCCTGGATGCAAAAAAAGGCCACAGTTGCTTGTTGATATATACTTTATCAGGATCCGGGAAATCAATAATTGGATTTAACCCTTTTTTTGTCTTAAACTCATCAGAATACTTAAAAGTCCATTGGCTATCTTCATATGTTAAAATGCCAATTAACTGCTTGCCGTATTTTAATTGAAAAACACCTTTCGAATCAGAAGGATTATCAATAAAATCCATTCCATCAACCTTCCACAATTTTTTTTTCAACTTTTCAATCATAATTCAAAGTTAAAGATTTTCTTAATACGATCATGCCGGTATCGTAAACAAATTTTAATCAACTCCCTTCTTTCATTACTTAACAGTTGACTAAACTCCTTGTCTATCATACTGGTAACTTCATTTATTTTCACTTCACTACAAACGATTTTTAACGTTTCACAATTCAAGGCAATGGGTAATGTTTTAATATTTTCAACCAAATCAAAATGGCTCAATTTTTTAAAACCATCCCATCCAATTTTGGGAGAACTGTTATCAGAATATTTTTTAATGAACGCGGATAAACGTTTTTTATCCTTGTATATTGTTTTAAGCTTATCTTCATGATCGTTCCAGAATAAACCTCTTGCAGTATCATATATTGGCGAGAAAACAGGTTTTTCCTTGCCTTGTATGTTTCTTATAATGCCCCAGTTATAAAAATGTCTGTCGTTATTCCCTATAAGGGCATCGAAAACAAGTAACTTAATAAATTCCAGCATTAATGTTTCGTAATCATCCGGGAAAAAGTGTTTAAAAACGGTTTGTGTAAATTGAACGGAGAAATATTCGGATGTTTGATGTAATTTTTCGATTTCTTCAACAAATTCACGATCGTTCAGATAGCCGGCATACAAATCTGCCCCGTGGTCGAGAACTTGTTCCTTCGGACGGGTTAAAAAATATTTTGATAAAAACCTCACTTGGCCTCCAAACCAAGCCAAACCCGATTCTGCCATGTTAAAGCCAAAAATTTCTCCAATCCTGTTAAGCAGGTGTTCAGTGATTGCTTCCATTGGATAATGTTTATGTCCATGTTTAGCAAGAAAAAGCGGCCAGGTTTTTGGTTTGGCTTTGCATATGCGGCTATCACGTTTAAATTGATAGAAGCGGATAAAATCCTTCGGGGCATCGCCGGTAATAGAAATGCCGGTTACAATGAAATACTGGTGTTTTTTAGCAAACGGAATACATCCCGGTTTTGGGCTGAAACCACTGTAATCTATTATTGGTAATGGTTTTATATGTTTCCGGCTACACGGCATCTTATTACAAATCAAACATAAAATTCATCACTATGGTATGTCGCTGTGGTCACTTACAAGTTAATCGAGCTATTGTGCTATTGAGTCGAATAAAATTAAAGAAAATTTTATATTTTTACAGTCCGGAACTTTAAATCCGTTACTTTTCCCTGAACTCCGGTTACAGGGGATTATAAAATCCTGATCTGGTTATATTTTTATTAACTCAAGATAAATGCAAATGAAACTTACATGTACCAAATTCACAAACACCTATTCGTGTAATTTTCAGTCATGTGGGTTCTGCAGCCTGAGCGGGGCAGAAATCGTACCGTTAACAATTAAATTCAAAACTATATTATGATGAAAAAAACAACTCTTATCTCCTTTGTTATGCTGTTGGCTTTGGGCAGCTTCGTACTCGTGAATTTCAATTCATGTAAGTCGCCGGCCGGGAAAAATATCGGTCTTCAGCTTTACTCGATTCGTGACTCCATAAACAGGGATGTGCCTGCAGCTATTGAAAAAGTGGCCGACATGGGATATACCTTCGTGGAAATGGCCGGTTACCGCGACGGGAAATTCTACGGTATGGATCCTGCCGAATTCAGCGCTCTCTGCCAGAAAAACGGACTACAGGTGCTGAGTTCACACACGGGCCGCAGCCTTCCCGATTCTGCCGGCTATGAAGAAGCAATGGCGTGGTGGGACCAGTGTATCGACGCGCACTATGCCGCCGGTGTAAAGTTCATAGTCCAGCCTTCAATGGATCGCTCGGCTTATGAGAGTATCGAAAACATCAGCCGCTGGTGCGCTTATTTCAACGAAGTTGGTGAGAAATGCAATGCAAAGGGAATCAGGTTCGGATACCACAACCATGCAAATGAGTTCACTACAGTGTTCGGCGATACCATACTGTACGACTTCATGCTTCAGAATACCGATCCTGAAAAAGTCATGTTCGAGCTCGACCTCTACTGGTGCGTCGAGGGAGGAAAGAACCCAGTTGACTATTTCAACAAATATCCCGGACGATTTGAACTCTGGCATATAAAGGACAAGGAAGAAATCGGGGCAAGCGGAATGATGGATTTCGAAACGATGTGGACCGCGCGCGACATTTCGGGAATGAAATACGGAATCGTAGAGGTTGAAAGATATAATTTCGACCAGTTCACAAGCTGCGCGAAGAGCTACGAGTTCCTTAACAATGCCGAATATATCCAAATGCCGCTATGATAAAGCAATAGCGCTGTTAACTGGTATAAACTAATACTGTAATGAAAGAAAACACTAATTCGCGCAGGAGTTTCCTGAAAAAGGCCGCGGCAGGCACTGTTGCCATGGTAAGCATGCCGGGGATTCTCGCCGCAGCCATGCCTCCGGCCAAAAAGATGAAAACTATCAGACTCTTAAAGGATCAGACCATCCTTTTACAGGGGGATTCAATCACCGATGCCGGCAGGAATAAGGAGGATACAGGATACAACACCGCCAGGAACCTGGGATCGGGTTACGCCATGTTAGCTGGAGCAACAATGCTTAACAAGTACGAAGCCCTGAACCTTAAAATCTATAACAAGGGTATCTCCGGAAACAAGGTATTCCAGCTCGCCGAACGCTGGGATGCCGATTGTCTTGCACTAAAGCCCGATGTGCTGAGCATTCTTATCGGTGTAAACGATATATGGCACAAGCTAAACGGAAATTACGACGGGACATGCGAAATATACAGAAGGGACTATATAGCTCTTCTTGAGAGGACCATGCAGGCACTTCCGCGGGTAAAACTGATAATCTGCGAACCATTTGCCGTTCCGGGAGTCAAAGCTGTTGATGACAGGTGGTATCCTGAATTCTATGAATACCAGAAAGCCGCCAGGGAGATTGCCGACCGCTTCAAAGCCGTTTTCATCCCTTTCCAGAAGGTATTTGATGAAGCTGTAAAAAGGGCCCCGGCTTCTTACTGGACAGGCGATGGTGTCCATCCTACACTGGCAGGGGCACAGCTTATGAACAAGGCATGGATGAAGGCTTTTGAATAAAATTTATAAGCTATGACCATAATATCACGACGCGGTTTTATTCACAGGAGTATCACCGCGGGTATCGGATTTTCAGCTATTGGAATCCTGCCGGGCTTTTCCGGCCTGCCAAAGGCAAACATAAGATTCGGCCTTGTGACTTACCAGTGGGGAAGGGACTGGGATCTTCCGACACTCATTTCAAACTGCGAAAAGACCGGATATCTCGGTGTGGAACTTCGCACGGGTCATGCTCACAAGGTTGAGACCGACCTTACTCCCCAACAACGCGCTGATGTTAAAAAGAGATTCGCCGACAGCCCCGTGGAATGCATTGGCTACGGGGCCAATTTCGAATATCACAGTCCCGATCCGGCTGTCCTGCGAAACAACATTGACCAGACAAAGGAGTATATAAAACTTTGCCACGATATAGGAGCCACCGGCATCAAGGTGAAACCAAATGATTTGCCGGCATCTGTGCCAAAGGAGAAAACCATCGAACAAATCGGTGTCTCCCTGAACGAGGTGGGTAAATTCGCCGGTGAATACGGTCAGCTGGTAAGGGTTGAAGTCCACGGAAATCAAACCCAGGAGCTGCCGAACATGAAAGCTATCTTTGACCATGTTACCGAGCCCGCGGTGAAGATATGCTGGAACTGCAATGATCAGGATCTCCTTCCTCCCGGACTTGAGGGGAACTTCAACATGGTAAGGCAGTGGCTGGGAGACACTGTCCATGTTCGTGAACTGAATATCGGGGATTATCCCTACCAGGAGTTGTTCAGGCTTTTCAAAAGAATAAACTACAAAGGCTGGTTTCTTCTGGAAGCCCGCACTGAACCCGCCGACAGGATTGCCGCCATGAAGGAACAACTTGAAGTCTTCAAACAAATGAACCGCTAAGCACTAAACTTAAAACCATATTCATGTCCAACAGAAAAGATAACATGAGGATTGACAGGATAATTACGCGGGCAGGCACCATAGTGCTTGCACTGGTATTTCAGCTTGTTATCTGCTTTATTCAGGCAGTTCCCCAGGACCAGACTGATGTGATAAGGGGTCATTGGGTGATGTTTGATAACAATAGCGATGTATTATACAAGCATATGGCCGGTCAGGCTATCGATATGCTCAGTAAACGGGCGGAAACAGTGTCTGCCATCCGGACTCCTTCCGACTGGAAGGAAAGGCAGCAATTTGTAGAAAGCACTCTTTCAAGGATAATGGGCCCCTTTCCCCCGAAAACACCTCTCAATGCAAAGGTGGAGAGGGTGATCAGAAAAGACGGGTTCCGGATCGAACATGTGATCTACGAATCACAGCCGGGTTTTTTCGTTACTTCTTCCCTTTTCATTCCCGATAAAACGCCTAAAAACAGGAAGACTCCGGCAGTTATTTATTGCAGCGGCCACGCTGAAGAGGGTTACAGGAGCAAGGACTATATACACACTATCATTAACCTTGTTAAAAAGGGATTTATAGTTTTTGCATTTGATCCGGTGGGGCAGGGGGAGAGGCTGGAATACTTTGATCCTGCAACAGGCAAATCGGCAGTGGGCGGACCAACGAGGGAGCATTCCTATCCCGGAGCCCAGGCTTTTATTTCAGGCAGCTCTCAGGCTTTACACATGGTCTGGGACGGGATAAGGGCAGTGGATTACCTCCTGGAACGGAAAGAAGTCGATCCTGAACGAATAGGAATAAGCGGCAGATCAGGAGGAGGAACACAATCGGCGTATATTGCCGCGTTCGACAAACGAATTCTTGCCGCCGCCCCTGAAAATTATATTACAAACTATACACGCCTGCTTCAGAACAGAGGACCGCAGGATGCCGAACAGAACCTCTTCAATATTATCGAGGCAGGCCTGGATCATCCTGATTTCTTGATTGTAAGAGCGCCAAAGCCAACTATGGTGATTACCACATCAAATGACATATTCAGTATTCAGGGAGCTATTGAAACCGAAAAGGAACTTTTGGAAATGTACCGGTCCCTTGGACATGAGGAGAATTTTATCAGAATTGAAGACGATGCAGGACACAGTTCTACACTTAAGAACCGTGAGGCAATGTATGCTTTCTTTCAGAAACATCTGAGGAATCCGGGAGAACCGGCCGATGAACAAGTGCAGCTTCCTTCCCCTGAAGAGATGATGGTAACCCCGACAGGCCAGTTGTCAACTTCACTTAAGTCGAAAACAGTTTTCATGCTTAACAGAGAAAGATCGGCGGACTTACTTGCTAAAACCGATGAGTTGAGAAAGAATTCCCCCGGGTTTTATTCCTCAGCGCTTGCCTCAGCCAGGAAACTTTCAGGTTACATTGACCCGTCAGGGGATGTGAAGCCGGTATTGACAGGGAGAATTGCAAGGGAAGGTTATACAATAGAAAAATATTTTCTGAAGGGTGAAGGTGATTACGTCATACCTTATCTCCTCTTCATACCTGAGAAGGCCGAAGGAAACTACCTTATATACCTTCATCCGCGAGGCAAAGCGGCAGAGTCGTCGCCTGGCGGAGAGATTGAGAGATTCGTCAGAAAGGGATATATCGTCATGGCTCCTGATATTCCCGGAACGGGCGAAAACCGGTCGGAGACATTCAAGGGTGATGCCTGGTTTAATGGAGTGTCACATAACCTCTGGTATCTTTCGATGCTGACCGGCAGGAGTATAACCGGTATTCTGGCAGGCGATATTGCGCGACTGGCAGCAGTGATCAATCCGCCCGGCAGCAAGACTCGGATCAGTGGATTTGCCAGGGATGAAGCCGGAATAGTTCTCCTGCATGCAGCAGCCTTTACAGGGGCTTTTGAAGAGCTTATCCTTGTCGATCATCTATCATCGTTCAGCTCAATAGTTTTGAACAGGTTCTACGATCATAAATATATTCCATATACAGTTCCGGCTGCACTCACGGCCTACGACCTTCCCGATCTGGCTGTGTCGCTTGCCCCTGCAAGGCTTGTGATAACCGGGATGAAAGACGGAAACGGAGAGCGCGGCGATACTGAAAGCATCAGAATTGCAGAGGAGACAATAAAAAAAGGCTACCTCCTGAAAGGAGCAGCGGAAATGCTGGAAATAACCGATGAACTGAAATACGAAAACCTGTTTCAGAAAAAGGACAGTAAGAGATAAAAAGATCAATGGGTTTAAAGATACAGACTATGAAGAACCAGATTAAACGGAGGGATTTTATTAAAACGGCATCAGCAGGTGTTGCCGGAATAGGACTTATGAATAGTGCCTATTCCCGGAGTTTCCGGAAGGAAGTTCCGGAAGGTCTCAGGGTGGGGATCATAGGACTTGACACCTCGCATGCAACCGCTTTCACCAGGACGCTTAACGATCCGTCGGCAGGTCCGGAGTTCGGAGGATTCAGGGTAACAGCCGCCTATCCAAGAGGAAGCAGTGAAATAAAATCGAGCTACGAAAGGATTCCCGGATACACGGAGGAAGTAAGCAAGCTTGGAGTGGAAATAACAGGATCAATAGATGAACTCCTTTTAAAATGTGATAAGATACTGCTTGAAACCAATGACGGGAGACTTCATCTCGAACAAGCCCTGAAGGTTATGAAAGCAGGAAAAGTCATGTTTATCGACAAACCCATAGCCGCCTCACTTACGGATACAATCGCCATCTTCAACGCTGCAGCTCATTACAGGCTGCCCATATTCTCATCATCATCGCTTAGGTTCGTAACAGCTGCTTCCGAGATCAGGAACGGATCGATAGGAAGAGTTCTGGGTGCCGACACCTACAGCCCCGCGACGATTGAACGGACTCATCCCGACCTCTTCTGGTACGGGATACATGGAGTCGAAACCCTGTTCACCGTTATGGGTACCGGATGTAAAAGCGTTTCCGGAATATTTACCGACGATATTGACTTTGTTACAGGTATCTGGAAAGATAATCGGATAGGGACATTCAGGGGAATAAGAAAAGGAAAAACGGATTACGGAGGAACAGCATTCGGAGAAAAGGGAATCGCCACGACAGGCAGATACGATGGCTATAATTCCCTTCTTGCCGAAATCGTGAAGTTTTTCCAGACAGGAGTGTCGCCGGTCCCGTCTGAAGAGACAATCGAGATATTTGCATTTCTTACTGCTGCCTGGGAAAGCAAAAAGCTAAACGGAGCTCCCGTGCTTATCGACAGTGTTCTCAAGGAAGCTGAACACGAGGCAAGGGCAAAACTGAGCGGTTATGCCTGGTGATCTTTACTTTATGTGAGCGTCATCAAAGGGTATAGTATCGGAACCGGGCTGTGAAAACCCCGGGGCTCAGGCTACTTGCCTGATTTTTTAAGAACATTTAACAATGGGTATAAACTTATATATGCTATCTTTATACGTCCTAAACCAAAAACTCATAGATCATGGCACAGAAAGTAACAAGAAAGGATTTTCTCAAAACAGCCGGTCTGGCAACTACCGGGGCTGTTTTCGGAGCCAGGGCAGCAGCAGCGACTGGTCCGGCAAACGGTCCGATTATCTCACCCCAAAAAGCTTCAAAAAAGGTTAACCTGGCGCTTATCGGAATAGCCAACCAGGGAGCTTCAGATGCAAGACAGTTCATTAATTCCGGATTGGCAAACATAGTCGCGGTCTGTGATGTTGACCTCGATGCAAAAGGCGCGCAGGATATTATCAAGCTTGTACCCAAAGCCAAGCAGTTCAGGGACTTCAGGGTTATGTTCGACAAGATGGCAGGTGATATTGATGCCGTACAGGTTGCAATACCCGACTTTGCCCATTTCCCGGTGTGTATGGCTGCCATGCAGCTCGGGAAACATGTTTTCGTGGAAAAACCGATGACCCGCACTTTCCTTGAGGCTGAATTGATGGCAAGGATGGCTGAGAAAAATCCAAAGATTGTTACTCAGGTTGGAAACCAGGGCCACTCAGGCGAAAACTACTTCCAGTTCAAGGCATGGGTTGATGCCGGTATTATAAAAGATGTAACCGCGGTAACCGCTTTCATGAACGGAAGCCGCCGCTGGCATCCCTACGATCCCAATATCACCAGATTCCCCGAGGCACAGCCTCTTCCTGCAGGTATGACCGACAAGGACTGGGACACATGGCTTACAACCGCGGCATACCATGATTTCAACGAAAAATACCATCCGGGCAACTGGAGAGGCTGGTACGACTTCGGTCTCGGAGCGCTCGGCGACTGGGGAGCTCATATACTTGACACTATTCATCAGTTTCTCGACCTTGGCCTTCCCTATGAAATTGAGCCTCTCCATATCAAGAACCTGAATGATTACTTCTTCCCGCTCGAGTCAACGATAAAATTCCGCTTCCCGAGCCGCGGCGATATGCCGCCGGTGGATATAACATGGTACGACGGTGTGGAGAACCTTCCTCCGCTTCCTGAAGGCTACGATTCGGTTGAAGCAACTGTCGACAGGACAATACCGCCTCCCGGAGGTGTTCCTCAGCAGGCAAGACCTCAGCAGCAGGCCGGCGCAGCCAGAGCCCCGAGAAGACCGTCCGCCGGCAAGGTGATCTATAGCAAGGAATTGACTTTCAAGGGTGGAACACATTCCGCTCCCCTCTTCATAATACCTGAGGAGAAGGCAAAGGAAATGGCGCCAAAACTGCCTCAATATCCCGAAAGCCCATCCGATCATTATGTAAACTTCCTTAAAGCATGCCAGGGTCTGGAACAAACACGTTCACCCTTCCAGATATTTGCCCCGCTGTCGCAGATATTCTCTCTTGGGATTATTGCCATACGCAGGAATAAGAAACTGATCTTCAACAGAGATACGAAGGAAGTGGTAAACGACCCGTTTGCAAATGCAATGCTGGCCGACAAACCTCCACGCAAAGGCTGGGAATCATACTATAACGTGTAGAAGCGGCGCTTTCCTACGCTCCCCGGAGTTTCTTAAGTTCGTTGAAATGAGCCATTGACATTTTTTCCCTGGCTTCCCGTGAGGCTTTACGATAGGCTTCAAATTCCTTTTTAAGCTCTTCGTATTCCTTTTTTGTATTAACCGTAATAATATGGTTCCTCTTGTAGGCAAGAAATCCGATGGCAAGAAGTCCGGTCAGAACAGCAATAATGGTCCAGAGAATGGAATTGTAAACTTTTTTGTTCACTTCCATCCCAAATAATGCTATACTGTTCTTTGTCCGGGTCATCACATCGAGGTCCGATTTGACATTATCAATGGCTGAGTTGAGAGAGTCGATGCGAAGATCCCTGTCCTGCCTTTCGGCAATAAGCGTTCCTATCTCTTTTCTGGCTGCATTTATTGAATCGGTGGCATTTCGCTTCAGTTTCTGGAACATGTCTTCCCGGATGGCTCTGAAATCTTCATAGATTCGTGTTTTTTCCTGAATATAATTCATCTGTTCCTTTACTGATCCTTCCGTGAAAACCTCCGGCAATGCCGTTTGCGCTGTGGCTGTTATTGCCGCAGGGAACAGAGCGAAAAAAAACAAGGCATGCCTTATGCCGGATATTAATATTCTCCCCATTGAGTATTACGGTTATGATTAAACTCCCATGCTTCAGAATAACGATTTTAAGGGGGAAATATTACTATATAAAAATTATATCAGCGAACTTGGTCTTTTTTGAAATAAATTCCGTATTTTGGCTCTTCCCAAACCTAAATATTAACTTAACACTTTCATGCCTATGTACAACAGTTGATTCTTACCAAAGGACAAGGTCCTTCTGACAGACCTTTGTCATTATTTAAAATTCTATTAACTATATTAGTTTTTCTAACTTAACCTCAAATCATGAAACCCACATGTATTAAGTTTATAAATATGTATCTGACTAACCTTCAATCATGTGGGCTCTCCCCGTTTGAACGGGGCAGGCATCATGACATTAAAATCAAAATTTTATTATGATGAAAGAAAGCCCTTTCCATGAGATGCAATTATTCAGGCATCTCAAAAAGCCTTTTTGGGATATTAAGATCCTGATCCTCGCGTTATTGCTTGGGGCTGGCACCACCTTTGCCGGCGCTGTCCCCCAGCAGCTTACAGTATCGGGAACAGTTACCGATCTGGCAACAGGCGACCCCATGCCGGGAGTTAACATTGTTGTCAAGGGAACTGTTGTTGGTACACTCTCGGGTCCTGACGGAAAATACTCACTTGCCGTCACCGGTCCGAACGATATTCTTGTTTTCTCCTTTATCGGTTATAACAGCCTGGAAGTTGCATTGGCAGGCCGTACAACCCTGAACGTGGAGCTGGAATCGGCAACTACCGAGCTCGATGAGGTAATCGTAACCGGATATGGAACGCAGAAAAAAAGCGACCTTACCGGATCGGTGGTGCGTGTTACAATGGATGATAAGGCTTCCCTTGCCAATATGAACATCTCCCAGGCCCTTTCAGGAGCCACCGCGGGTGTGAACGTACAGGGTTCCGGATTGGCAGGTACAGAACCTGACCTTTCGATAAGGGGCCAGACGTCACTGTCGGCAAGTGACAGACCACTGATTGTACTCGACGGAATTATCTTCAACGGAGCAATTTCCGACATTAACGTGAGCGACGTTGAATCGATTTACATCCTGAAAGATGCCAGCGCTGCTGCTGTTTACGGTTCAAGATCCGCGAACGGCGTAATGCTGATCACCACTAAGAGGGGGAAATCTGCCAAGCCGGTTGTGTCGTTCAATATGTACTACGGTTATCAGGACATGACAAACAATCCGATGCGGGTAATGAACGCTCAGGAATATGCCGTAAGGCTTGTGGATTACTACTATCAGCAGGACCTGTATTCCTGGTACAAGACAAAACCGACAGGCCCTGAAGGAAAACCTGTAAGACCTGACGTAAACAACAAGGAACTGGTTGCAGCCAGGCTCAGAACCCAGGAGGAAAGGGATAACTATATGGCCGGGAATGAAATCGACTGGGTTGACGAGATTACTCACATTGCTCCAATCCAGAACTATAACATAAACGTCTCAGGAAAGACAACCAACAGCAACTACTACGTGTCCGGTTCTTATACCAATGAGGAAGGAATCCTGCGTAACGACAAGTACAGCAGGTTCACTCTGCACAGCAATCTCGAAAGCAAAATCACCGACTGGTTCACCCTGAGTGTCAGCTCCTCATACTCCTACAGGGCTTATTCCGGACTGAACGCGGACCTGGGACATGCAAGATCTTGTAGTCCTCTGGCAAACAATAAGATAGGGCAGCCCGTGTGGGATATGTACCTGACAGGTGAGGCTTACATGCCCTACCCGCTCAATAATCTTTATGTTACCAACGAAGATAAGAGAAACTCCCTCTTCATGGTCGGAAGCGGTAAAATCACAGTTCCGTGGGTAAAGGGGCTTACCTATGAACTTAATTACTCGAACACTTTTCTCACGAGGACAAATAACTCCTTCTACCCGGTAACAGTTCCGGGCGGAGCGGGCAATAAGGGGCGTGCATACAAGTTGCCTGAAGAGGAAAGGAACTGGATTGTTAACAATATTGTAACCTACCTGAGAAGCTTCGGACAGCACCAGATTAACGCCACCCTTCTTTACAGCGCCGAAAACCGGAACTTCCAGAGCTCCAGCATCGATGCCCAGGGATTCGACAATCCTGTGTTGGGCTTTAATAATGTAAGTCTGGGTACACAGTATGCCGTTGCTTCCAGTGCATGGGAAGAGAACAGTCTTTCATACATGGCAAGGCTGAACTACACGTTTATGAGCAGGTATCTTCTTACAGCAACCTGGCGCCGTGACGGATTCTCGGGATTCGGTCCCGACAAGAAATTCGCCAACTTCCCCTCGGTGTCGCTCGGATGGGTACTCTCGGATGAGTCATTCATGCAGAGTATTCCAAAAGTTTACCTCAAACTGAGAACATCTTACGGTGAAAACGGTAACCAGGGAATAGGACGCTACTCGAGTTTCTCAAGGATGACAGCGGATGCCTATGTTTTCGGTCCCACTACCTCTGTTGCCGTTTATCCGAGTACCCTCGGAAATGCCAGTCTTGCATGGGAAAAAACCGCTTCCCTCAACGTGGGGATCGACTTCGGCTTTTTAGACAGAAGAATATCAGGATCAATTGATGTTTACAAGGCAAAAACATCCGACGTTCTTGTAAGCAGGGCTCTTCCGCCAACAACTGGTTACGCGAGCGTGTGGACAAACATCGGAGCGATTGACAATAAAGGTATTGAACTGGAACTTAACACTATTAACCTGACCGGTCAGCTTGGCTGGGAAACCAATTTTGTCTTCTCTCTCAACCGCGACAAGATATCCAGACTCTACGGTGACAAGAATGACAAGGATATAGGAAACTCATGGTTCGTCGGGGAACCTATCAGCGCGATCTATGATTACGAAATGATGGGAGGTCTCTGGACAGAAGCCGACCTCTATGCAGGCAGAACCTATGACAACTGGTACCCCGGTCAGTATAAATACGTTGACCAGAACAATGATGGTGTTATTGAACCGAATAACGACAGGAAAGTTATAGGTTACAGGTCCCCAAGCTACAGGTTCAGTATAAATAACACATTCAACTGGAAGAACTTCACTTTCTCATTCTTTATCAACTCAATTCAGGGCGGGAAGAAATACTACCAGATGAATAACGCGAGTGTTGTAAACGTTGATTGGAGATCCGACAACGTACTGAGAATAAATGCTTCAGCCGTGAGACCTTACTGGACTCCTGAAAACGGTGTTAACAATGCTACGGGTGTCTACAACTCACCGGCAGTGTCGAGCGGTATCTACGAAAGCAGAAGCTTTGTAAGACTTCAGGATGTGTCGCTCGCCTACAGGTTCAATCAGACCGTGCTCAGCAAGCTGGATATCGAGGCTCTTCAGGTTTATATAGCAAGTAAGAACCCCTACGTCTGGACAAAATGGTCAGGATGGGACCCCGAAACCGGTACCAGCAACTCGCCTCTTATGAGGAATATAACTGCAGGTTTCAGGGTTACCTTCTAATTAATAGAGGAAAAGGGAAATTTGCAATGAATATATTATGAAACCGAAAAATTTTTATATGATGAAACAATTTCAGGATATGTTTTTAAGGAAGTTTTTATTGTTTGCCGGTGTTCTGCTGGTTTTGCTTCCTGCCTGCAGTGAAGATATACTCGATGAAACACCGCTGGATTTCCTTGCACCGGAAAACGCGTATCAGACTCTTCCGGGTATTAAGCAAGGTATCACCGGACTCCATTTTTCCGTGAGACAAAGATGGTTTTACGGTTCCGATCAGGATGCCGGAGCTATTATGAAAGGTTGCGGAACAGATATCGCCTTTCATGGAGAAGACCCCAACAGTACAAGGTTCATGTGTAATTATGTAAACTATGTTACATCAGAAAATGGATACCTGAGGAATTACTGGACATGGAACTATGAACTGATACAAAGGGTCAATGTACTTATCGAGGGTATTAATGCTGCCGATCCCAATATCTGGGCGAAGGAAGGCCAGAAAGATGCCTACCTGGCCGAAGCAATGTTTTTCAGGGCATTCGCCTACAGGATACTGGTTTCCACATACGGTGATGTTCCTCTTGTGACTGAGGTCATTAAAGGTGTGAAAACCGATTTTACCCGAACCCCGAAGGCCCAGGTCTATGCACAGATGGAACAGGATCTTCTGTTCGGTACAACCAAACTTCCCGCGAGGGGACAGGAAGAAGAACCCGGAAGGATAACCCAGGGCGCTGCATGGCACATGCTCAGCGAATGTTACCTCGCCCAGGGTAAATACCAGCTTGCAGCAGATGCAGCCAGCGCAGTTATTGACAATTATGGCTATGCACTTATGACCGAACGTTTCGGCGACAGGCAGAATCTGGTCTGGGGAGAGGGTGATCCCTATTACGACCTGTTTGACTACGGCAATCAGAATATTGCAGGCAATACCGAATCAATCTGGGTAATCCAGGTTGAACCGCCCCCAACAACAGGAGGAGGATCGGTTGAAGGTAACAGGACATTTGGACCCGCGTACTTCAGACTGGGTAATACACCGGATGGATTCAAAGCCTTCAGGGGAGAATTCAGAAATGGCAAATATACAGGTTATTCCGACACACTGGGACGCCCTGTTGCATGGCTGCATCCCACTAACTACGCTGCATACGACATCTGGAAAAGCGACTGGAACAATGACGTCCGGAATGCAAGGTATAATATAAAGAGAGACTTCTATTATGATGCTCCCGGATCAGCCTATGACAAGAAGAAAATCAACCTTCTGGTCGACTATGCCGCCGAATATGAAGCCGGTACACGCGATGCCATGAGGGATTCATGCCAGTACATATATCCCTACTGGATGAAGATTGCCGACCCCTGCCATTACTTTACCGATCCCAACCGTTCGGGAGGAGGAAGTGACCATAAGGACCGCTATGCCATTAGGCTTGCTGAAACTCTCCTTCTGAGGGCTGAAGCGTATGTCGGACTTAACAGACCCGACCTTGCAGCCGCTGACATTAACCTGATCCGTGCCAGGGCAAACGCGACACCCGTGGATGCTGATGATGTCGACCTCGATTACATCCTCGACGAACGTGCAAGAGAACTGTACGGCGAGGAATGGAGACATATCACGCTAAGAAGGATGGGAAAACTTGTCGAGAGGGTCAGGACCTTGAACAATAACCCCAAGAACCCCGGCCTGAACATCCAGGATTACCATGTGCTGTGGCCAATCCCGCAGAATCAGATTGACCTTAACATTGATGCCGAATTCCCGCAGAACCCCGGATATCCTACCAGATAAGCACCCCGGGATTTAAAGGAATGTTATAAAAAAATCAGCGGACTGACCGGTCCGCTGATTTTTTTTGATTTGATTTGAAGCTGATTGCAGGAAAAAATCAGAGCCTTCCTATTGCCTTCAGCATCGCGATTATATTCTCTGCCGGTACTTCGGCCTGGATGTTGTGTACCGTTGCAAATACAAATCCACCTCCCGGAGCCAGGGCATCAATGTTCCTTTTCACATCATCCGCTACATCCGAAGGCGAACCTTCCGGAAGCACCTTCTGGGTGTCAACTCCTCCTCCCCAGAAGACGAGTTCGGAGCCAAAGTCTTTCTTGAGCTGATATGGCTCCATCCCGGCCGCGTTGATGTGAACGGGATTGATTATGTCAATGCCGATTTCAATGAAATCGGGAAGAAGGGGCCTTATGTTTCCACATGAATGGAAGATAAGCTTTGCTTTCGGTGCAAGGTCCTTTATAGCCTTGATTATTCGTGCAATATGCGCTTTGTAATACTGCCTGAAATGGTCGGGCGACACAAGCTGCGACTCCTGAGTGCCGTAATCGTCGGCTTCCGCGACAACGTCAACAACATCTGCAAGTTCTTGAAGAGCTTTCTGCCAGAATTGGATCTTAAGGTCAGCCAGCTTCCCGATCAGGCGGTCGGAGAATTCAGGATAAACAAAGGAGTCAACAAGTGCATTGCTCACTCCCCTCACCCTCTGCTGCATCTCAAAGATGCCGGCGCAGAGTCCTTTCAGGATCACCAGCTTTCCTTCCTCCCTGAAACGGATCGCCTTTTCACGCAAACCTGCTATCCTGACAGGATTTGAGGGATCAGGCCAGTTATATCTGTCAACGAGTGTGTCTTCCGGAATCAGATGCTCCATAGGGTGTCCGACTAAGGAAAACCAGTAGCCATTCTCTTTCGGGAAATGATGAGTGAAGCCCCATTCATCATGGTATTCCCATCTTTCTCCCGCATCCCTTAACTTTGAATAAACATCCCAGTTATGGCTGGTGAGCGGGAAAAGCCCCCGCGTGTCAACATTGATCAGTTCAAGTATCTCCGCCGACGGAACAACAATCTGCTGGATTACATCAGCCCATTCCGGCTCCTCAGGGCCAAACCCGAGGTGTTGCCTGAGCTTTTGGTAGGCACCGTTCGTTATTCCGGTCCAGGTGGTCCCGGCCAGGTCAAAAGGAATCCTGTCGGGCTCCCTGTGATTGAGAGCCTCAATTATTCTTTCCCTGCCGTTCATGAAAACGAAAGCCCTGCAAGAACTCCCTTGAAATATCCTATCGATTCGGCAATACCGGCCAAAGGATCATCCATGTCTTTCCCGTATTCCAGGGTGCAGGTCCCGCTGAAATTGTTTTCACACAGGGCGGTGAAGAAACGGGGAAAATCGATTATGCCCCTTCCTGCTTCTACACACCAACCAGCCTTTTCAGCCTTGTCACAGTCCCAGATGTGAAAATCAAATATCCTGTCCTTGTACTTGAGATAGGCTGCCGTCGGATCAAGCCCCAAACGTGTTTCGTGAGCTATGTCGAAACAAAATCCTATCCTTGGATCAAGATCCTTGATTTCCTTCCATACCGAATCGGCAGAGGGATAAAGAGGCAGGTCTGGCCCGTGATTATGAATCGCGAGCCTGAAGTTGTATTCCTTGACCTTCTTGTCGACATATGGAAGAAGCTCAACGTTGGGAACCCCGATAACCAGATTGACACCAACAAGTTTGGCATAAGCAAAAGCCTGATCTATTGCCTGTTCTGATCTCATGTAAATAGGACCGACACCGTAGGGCTCAACATCGAACGATTTCATCTTTGCCAGTGTCTGATCAATATGCTCTTTTGTGCTGTCGAGCGGAAGGTGAAAATCCTTTACGCCAAGAAGCTTAACATCCACTTTCTTCATCATGGCCAGTGAATCGTCGAGATTGATTTTCGCGAAAGAGAAACCGGCTATCGCGAGTTTGAAGGCGGCAGGTTTCAGAGGAACTGCAGCTGCAGGTTTGGCTGCCGCGTATCCCGGAATGCCCGCGGCTATTACACCGGCTCCGCTTGTCTTAATGAAGTTGCGTCGTGAAAATTTCATGTCTGATAATTATTAATTAATGATTAGTTTGGCTTAGTTGCTGAAAACATTATCGTTTTGGGTAAAATATTTGTTGAATAACGATAATTCAGTTATTGTTTTACGATAAATATTTGTTGTTGTTTTCGGATTTTTTCTTTTAAAATTTGAAATATTTCTCTCTGATGGGGATGTTAAGCAGTGCTGAGGCTGCATTATCTCCTGCAAATTCTTCAGTATCCGGATTCCAGGAAAGTCGTGATCCGGTTTTGATGGCAATCAGTCCCAGCTGACACATGGATATTGTCCGGTGAGCGGTCTCAAGCGGCTCGAATGACTGTTTTCCGTTTTTAATCGCTGTCAGGAAGTCTTCCTTATCTGAGAGGAGTTTGCCAAAAGAGAAATCTCCCGGCCAGGGTTCCCAGTCGAGCAGTTTCTGAGAACTGGCTGTCAGTTTATCGGGGTATTCCACCTCGACCCATCCCTGTGAGCCTTCGAATCTTACAAAGGGCCTTTCTATTCTGAAAAACACTTCTACTCCATCGGCATAACGGTAATGGATATCAAACTTGTTGAGTGTGTTCCACAATCCCTTGTCGAATTCTCCGCTTCCTTCAATACTCACGGGGCCGGTATATTCGCTGTTGTGTCCCCATTGCACGATTCCCATAAGGTGGGCTCCCCAGTTGCTTATCATGCCGTTGCAGTAGGAATCGACCCTCATCCATCCCGGTCGTCCATATGCCTTAATGGCATGGACCCTCTTTTCGGTATAGGGAGCTTCCCATGCAGGTCCGAGCCACATATCATAATTCAGCTCATCAGGTACGGGCATGGTAGGTTCGGGTTTCAGCGAATCGCCCGACAGCTCGGCCGGCACAGCCACATGGATACGCTCCAGCTTTCCTATTACGCCGTTCCGCACCAAAGTGACGGCTTTGGAAAACTGGGGTATGGGCCTGAATTCCGAGTCGTTGCGGGTAATTATGCCGTATTCCTTTATGGCTTTGACAAGCTGCCGGCCGTGCTCAATGCAAGTGGAAATGGGTTTTTCCAGCGAAACATGCTTTCCTGCCCTTGCAGCTTCTATGGCCATGGGAACATGCCAGTGGTCGGGTGTTGCTATCATAACAGCATCCACATCTTTTCTTACAAGTATTTCCCGGAAATCGCCATAGGCCGCACATCCTTTCCAGCTGCTTCCCTTTTGTTGAGAATAGAAGTCGTTTACCTGCTTCAGACCGTTTGACAACCGCCATGAATCAACATCACAAACTGCCACGATCTGGGCATTCTCAGACTTCAGGAACTGGGGAATGTTCGGATTGACTGTCTGGCGTCCAAGACCAATCATTGCCACGTTGATCCTGTCCGAAGGCGGCGATGACTTTAAAAGGGAAGATGAAACAATATGTGGCGCTGTAAATGCCCCGCCTGCTGCAATGCCGGCATTCCTGATAAATTCTCTTCTTCTGATTCCCATCGGCTCTTACTTTTTATTGTGACCAATAAAGATAATGTAATTACCGAAGCATGCCTAAAGTTGCTTCAGTTTTGTCCCGGTCAATTCATAAAAAATGTTAATGATGCCTGTCGGGAAGTTCTGAAGAAGATATTTATGAGTACATTTAAAGACTTTATTCTATCAAGTTATTACTGCTTTTTCTAACACCTTTAATCATGAACAAGAAATCCATTTCAAGACGCGAATTTCTGGGAACAGCTGCTGCTGCAACATTGTTGACAACCGTTCCTTTCAACATTTCCTATGCTGCATCTCCAAAGGGGAAGAAACCCAATTCAAAAGTAGGAGGGGTTCAGCTGGGAGTGACTACTTACAGCTATGGCAGCATGCCCCACAAAGTTGATGATGTGATTGAATACCTTCTTTATGCCGGAGTCAATTCAATAGAATTGAGAAATGTTGCCGAGGAGGATCTTGGAATACCTTCAGTCCAGAGGCCAAGATCGATGGGTCAGATGACTGAAGAACAGAGAGCGGAAATGAAAAAGGCCATGGAAGCTATAAGGGAAGAACAGAAAAAATGGAGACTGTCGCTGCCCATGGAACGCTATGTCGATATGAGAAAGAAATTCAACAAGGCAGGAATAGAAGTCTATATCGCGAAATTTGCTCCTTCGGCCTGGTCGGATGAGGAGATCGATTACGCTTACAGGGCGGCAAAAGCTCTCGGCTCAATTGGTATCACGGATGAACTGACCGAAGCCAACTGCCAGAGGCTTGGGAAATTCGCCGAGAAACACAAGAGCCTCGCGATGTTCCATACCCACGGACAGGTTGCCGATCCCGGATTCTCTTTTGACAAATATCTCGGTTACTCTCCTGCAAACATGCTGAACCTTGATGCCGGCCATTACTACGGTGCCACAGGTTTGCATCCCAATGATGTGATAATAAAATATCACGACAGAATGAGAAGCATTCATATCAAGGATAAAACAGGACCGAAACATGCCACTCCCAATACCAACAAGGAGTTTGGCCAGGGTGAAACACCCATTGCCGATGTATTATTACTTTTGAAAAAGGAAAAATGGCCCATTCGCGTTGATGTTGAACTCGAATACAGGATCCCCGAAGGATCTGATGCAGCTAAAGAAGTCAAGAAATGTATTGACTATATGAGAAACATACTTGAATAAATAATCCAAATACCACCGTGAAAAAGTTGTTATTTATACTGGTCGCGGTTTTACTTTTCACCCCCCCGGAGGCTCTTGCTCAAAAAGCAAAAAATGTCACCATTTCGGGAAAAGTTGTCGATGGAAATAACAATCCGGTAGCAGGAGCTGCGATTTTCATCGACAAAAAGAAAACCGATGCAGTGACCGATCAGAACGGTCGTTACAGCGTCAAGGTGAAAAAGGGAGCCGGGCAGATTCTTGTGCTGTCGCTTTTCAGCGGCGCCATCGAACAGGCTATTGACGGCAGGACTGAGATAAACTTTGTACTGTCGGACAATGCCCCCCCTGCCCAGGAAGACCCGAAAGCCCTCAATATTAAAGATTCGGCAGTCCCGGTTTACCAGGATATATACGACATGATCAGGGGCAGGGTGCCGGGTGTTGAGGTATCGGGAAAATCAATAAAGATCAGGGGAACCAATTCTCTTAATGTCAGTACTGAGCCTCTTTTTGTGGTCGACGGGGTAATAACCAGTGAGATTGACGGAATTGCCCCTGAAAACGTCAGTAAGATAGAGGTACTTAAAGGACCCGACGCGTCTGTTTACGGGACCAGGGGATCGAATGGCGTGATAATAATTACCCGCAAAACAGGAAAGGATTAACAGATGCGTGATGATGGTAAGGATTTCTTCGTTGGCGGTAATACTGCCTGACGATTGAAATCCATCTTTATTCACGGTGATACCAAATTACCAAACATATTGAATATGAAAACTCTGAAGAATTATTTGCTTCCGGCGGTCATTCTTTTGCTGCTTACCGTAGGCGGATGCGGCCGGAAATGGGCCGAGGAAAACAAGGGCAGTTTCAGCATTATACGCAATGAGAACGGACAAACCCTTGGGTTCTCGCCTGCATCCGGGATTGAAATTCTGACGGTAAAGGGACTGGCTTTCAAGGATCTTAACAAGAATGGCAGGCTTGACCCTTATGAGGACTGGCGCCTTCCGGTGAATGAACGCGCGCTTGACCTGGCATCAAGAATGTCGGTCGAACAGATTGCCGGACTGATGCTTTATAGCAGTCATCAATCGATTCCTTCGGCAGGGGGTGGATTCGGGCCCGGAGCTACCTATGGAGGAAAGCCTTATGCCGAGAGCGGCGCTTTGCCGGGCGATCTGTCGGATCAGCAGAAAAAATTCCTGACTGAAGATAATCTGAGACATGTCCTTATCACATCGGTCGAAAGTCCGGAAGTGGCTGCAATATGGAATAACAATGCCCAGGCTTTTGTTGAGGGAACCGGTCTGGGTATTCCCGTAAACACCAGCTCTGATCCGCGGCACGGGAGCGATTCGTACGCGGAATACAACGCCGGAGCCGGAGGGGAAATATCAATGTGGCCGGGTACCCTGGGTATAGCGGCATCATTCGATCCTGAACTTATGAGGCGATTCGGGGAAGTTGCTTCAATGGAATACAGGGCTCTGGGCATAGCAACAGCACTATCGCCTCAGATTGACCTGGCAACGGAACCCAGGTGGTCGCGTTTTGACGGAACCATGGGAGAGGATCCTGATCTGGCAACGGATATGGCCCGGGCTTATGTCGACGGATTCCAGACTTCCGAAGGTGAAGCACATATAGCAGACGGCTGGGGATATCACAGCGTAAATGCCATGGTTAAACACTGGCCGGGAGGCGGACCCGAAGAAGGAGGCAGGGATGGGCATTTTGCATACGGCGCATATGCAGTTTACCCGGGAAATAACCTGAAAGATCACCTCCGGCCTTTCACCGAAGGGGCATTCAGGCTTCAGGGACCTACAGGAATGGCATCCGCCGTAATGCCCTATTATACAATATCATTCAACCTGGATCATTCATACGGGGAAAATGTGGGAAATGCTTATAGCAAATATATAATTAACGATCTTCTGAGGACGGAATACAACTACGACGGAGTGGTCTGCACCGACTGGGGAGTGACGGGAAATGTGAGCGGCATTGACCGCTTTGAAGGCAAACCATGGGGAGTGGAAGGTCTTTCGGTAGCAGAACGGCATTACAAAATCATTATGGCAGGGTGCGATCAGTTCGGGGGAAACAATGACAAGGGACCGGTTCTGGAAGCTTATGCCATGGGAGTGAAAGAACACGGTGAGGAATTCATGAGGGCACGCTTTGAGCAATCAGCCGTCCGACTGCTTAAAAACACCTTCAGGGTAGGTCTGTTCGAAAATCCATATCTCGATACGGAGAATACGAAATCCACAGTTGGGAAGCCGGAATTCATGAAGGAAGGCTATGATGCCCAGATCAGATCAATTGTTATGCTGAAGAACAGCTCCGGAGTTCTTCCCGTGAAGAAACAACTCAAAGTATATGTTCCCAAAAAGTATAGCCCTGCAGGACGCGACTGGTTCGGACGTGAAACACCTGAGGCATGGTCTGATCCTTTGAATCCGGCGGTTGTTTCAAAATACTTTGAGCTGACGGATAAACCTGAAAATGCCGATCTGGCGCTGGTAAGCATTGCCAGTCCTGCCGGAGGAACAGGATATGACCAAAGGGATGCCGGGCAAAAGGGGAATGGATATGTTCCCATAAGCCTGCAATACTCCAGGTACAGGGCCGACCATGCCCGCGAAACCAGTATCGCCGGAGGAAGCCCCCTCGAGAGCTTTATAAACAGATCGTACAGGGGAAAAAGCTTAGAGGCCATCAACAGCTACGATTTGAAAATGGTGAATGAAACAAAGGCCCGGATGGGACGAAAACCTGTGATAGTGATTGTTGATGTTTCGAATCCTATGGTTTTTTCTGAGATTGAGAAAAACGCTTCAGCCATACTGGTGCATTTCGGAGTTCAGGATCAGGCACTCATGGATCTGCTCACAGGTGTTTATGAACCATCAGGCCTGCTTCCTTTCCAGATGCCTGCCGACATGAAGACGGTGGAAGAGCAGTTTGAAGATGTGCCACGGGATATGACATGCCATACCGATGCCGATGGAAATAAATATGATTTTGCTTTCGGACTGAACTGGAAGGGAGTGATCAACGACGACAGAACACAGAAATACGGGAAGTAAAATCGCCGAAAGTAAAATTTCGGGCTTTTGCTTCCTTTCGGGTGTATCCTAAAAAGAACCGTTTACGGATGATTTCATTTAATTGGTCAAATTCCGTATATTCAGATCATATAATTGATTAATTTAGCCTTGATGTTTTAGAGCAATGCAAGGCCTGGGGTTTACTGTTTCCTGGTTAAACGGAAAGGAATTCCAGAAAAATCGGAACTTTAATACCTTCAGGTAGTTGATTTTTGTATGGTTTTTGTACGGTTTTTGTATTAGTTGTTGTTAATTGTGTTGAAGGAAAGATTAGCGCTTTATAAAGAGATATCCGACTTTTAAAAATTATATCCGGATGAAATATAATAAGGTTTTCTTGTTCCTGGTATTTAGTCTGGCCTTTTCTTACAAGGGCCTTGCCCAGCTTGAATGCATAAAACTGAGTTCTGCTGTCGGGACCGACAACCAGATAGTATGTATCGGATCGCCAATCACCCCGATTAGCTATGCACTCGGATCGGGAGTTACATCAGCAAATGTTACGGGTCTTCCCCCGAATGTTTTTGCCTTGGTCAGCTCCGGATCCTTATATATAAGCGGCACTCCTTCGGGAACCGGTACATTTAACTATGAGGTTACCGTTGTTGGTACATGTTTCGGGGATAAAAATGCCAAAGGAACCATTACAGTGAGTCCCCCGGCCTCAGCTTCAATATTCTATCCCGGCTCTCCCTTCTGTAACAACCTGACGGCTCCGCAGGCTGTTACCCTGACCGGAACAAGCGGCGGAACTTTCAGCGCTTCGCCTTTAGGCCTGAATATCAGCGCTGCAACCGGTGATATATTACCCTATATGAGTGTTCCCGGGAATTATACCGTGACATATAACGTTTCAGGCTGCGGAACAGCCACGGCCACGACACCTGTCAGAATAACAGCGCTTCCGGTTGCCACATTCAGCTATCCCGGATCGCCCTATTGCAGCAACGACAGCGACCCCCTGCCTGTTTTCTCAGGTGGTGGTGTGGCAGGAAGCTTTTCGTCAACCCCCGGTTTGGTTTTTGTGAGTACTTCAACAGGTCAGGTCGATCTTTCGGCAAGCACTCCCGGCACTTATACCGTGACCAACACAATACCGGCATCTGGAGGATGTCCTGCTGTAATAGCTACGGCAACTATCAGGATTACCAGCCTGCCGGTTGCCACTTTCAGTTACACGGAAACACCTTATTGCAGCAATGATCCTGATCCCTTTCCAACTTTTTCAGGAGGGGGAGTGGCCGGAACTTTCTCATCGACCGCCGGACTGGTTTTCGTGAGTTCATCGACCGGACAGGTAGACCTTTCTGCAAGCGTGCCGGGTGCCTATGTTGTAACCAATACGATCGTCGGTTCAGATGGCTGCGGCACCGTGACCTCCACAGCCTTTATCTCGATAATTGCTTCTCCGACTCTGATGATTACAAATCCTCCGGCAGCATGTTCACCTGAAACGGTCGATCTTACAAGCCCATCAATCACTGCAGGCTCAACTCCAAACATGACCTTTACATACTGGCTTGATGCTGCCGCAACCAATCAATACCCGACTCCTCAGACTGCAGGTCCCGGGACATATTATATAAAAGGGACACTGGTCTCGGGTTGTTTTGATATTAAACCGGTGCAGGTTATAATAAATTCTTCCCCGGTTGCCGTTGCATCAAATAGCGGACCTGTATGCGAGGGATCCCCTCTGAGTCTGACAGGTGGTCCTGCAGGAATGAAATCCTATTCGTGGACGGGACCAAACGGTTTTGCTTCAAATCTGATGAGTCCTTTAATTTCAATTTCGGCCACATCTGAGATGGCAGGTCTCTACATATTGACGGTTACCAATGGCTCGGATTGCATCGATACTGCACATACCAGGGTTTATGTTTACGATATGCCTGTTGCAGATGCCGGCACGGGAGGAACCGAATGTGATATGGATTTCATACTTAATGCCCAGCCGAGTGTCGGAACAGGATTGTGGACTATGGTTTCCGGCCCCGGAACTGCTGTATTCCATCCGGGCCCGGGAGCGCCCAATGCAAGGGTTACGGTATCAACCTCCGGGACATATACCTTCAGGTGGACTGAAACAAACGGACCTTGCTCAGACGATGCTTCCGTGACAGTTAACTTTTATCAAAGACCGATTGCAAATGCAGGTAGCGGAGGGGATGAGTGTGGCCTTAGCTTCCGGCTTAATGCTTCAGCTTCAGGTGGTACAGGTACCTGGTCGATGCCGGAAGGAACAGGCGCTGTGGTTTTTTCACCGAGCCCGAATTCTGCTTCAGCAACTGCCATTGTCTCGGAATATGGCACAAAAGTGTTCAGGTGGATAGTATCAAACGGCCCCTGTGCCGATACATCTGAAGTTACAGTCAACTTTTACCAGGCACCTGAGGCCAACGCGGGAACAGGCGGAAATAACTGCGGACTGGATTTTAATCTAAGGGCAGTGCCAAGTGTCGGTACAGGGACATGGACGGTTTTTAGCGGTCCGGGTACGGCAACATTTATTCCCGGTGCCGATGAATTCGCGACCAGGGCCAGAGTAAACGCCTATGGTACTTATGTGTTCAGATGGACCGAGGTTAACGGAACCTGTTCTTCCAGCTCCGATGTGACAGTCACATTCATTCAGCAACCTTCGGCTAATGCCGGAAGCGGGGGCGATGAATGCGACCTTGATTTCAAGCTGAATGCCGTTCAGGGGCCGGCAACCGGTACATGGAGCCTGGTAAGCGGTCCGGGTACAGCAAGCTTCAGCCCAAATGCCAACCAGGCAGATGCAACGGTGACGGTAAGCATCCCCGGCTCATATGACTTTGCCTGGACAGAGGTGAACAGCCAGTGTACATCCTCCGATATTGTAAGAGTCACTTTCCACGATAAGCCGGAACTCAATGCAGGCAACGATGTCTTGCTTTGCAAAGGAGGAAATGTTCAGCTCAACGCGACCGGACAGGGATCATTCTCATGGGCTCCGGCAGCATCCCTGAACAATCCCAATATCCGTAACCCCATCGCTTCCCCGGAAACAACAACTGAATATACGGTTACTCTTACCGACAGGTTCCATTGCGTGAATACTGATAATGTGACTGTCGAAGTGAGAGAACAGCCTGTTGCCAATGCAGGACCTGATCAGGTTCTTGATTTTGTGTTTGAAACACGCATGAATGCCGGAGCCCTGAAGCAGAATGAAACGGGAATATGGTCGGTGATTGAAAGTGAAGGTCGTATCTCTAGTCCGAATGCACCAAATTCCAGGGTTTACGATCTGTCAATTGAAGATAATGTGTTTCTGTGGACAGTGTCCAACGGAGTCTGCCCTGAATCGTCCGATACGGTCCATATCTGGGTTAATAACCTGATAATACCCTCCCTAATCACTCCAAACAGGGATGGCAACAATGATTTCTTCGTTATCAAGGGCCTCGAAACAATCGGGAAAGCCTCTCTTACCATATTCAACAGATGGGGAGGGAGAGTCTATGAAAATGATGAATATGATAATTCGTGGGAGGGTGTCGACGACAAGGAAAACCCGCTCCCTGATGATACTTATTTCTATGTTCTAAAGCCTGTCAATGGCAAGGCAATAAAGGGTTACCTGGTGATAAGGAGATAATGAAATTGTAATGAACAGATTAATTAAGGTCATATCACTGATTGCAGTCATGCTGCTTCTGCCGGAAACGGAAGTGGCTGCACAGCCTGTCTGGGTGCCGGGAACCCCGGCAGTGGACTCAACAGGACCTCTGTCCATAACCCTGAATTACGGACTGGATATGGTTGATGACAAAAAATGGCCTGCCACGGTTTATATTATTGTTTACAATTACGAAAACTTCTCAAATGTTTCATCAGCATTTGTAAGGTTTATGACCCGAATTACGGGTTATAATGGTATTGTTGAAACAGCTGTTCTAAATGTCGGAAAAAGCGATCAGGGTAAAATACTTCAGACAGTGTTGAAGCTTACTGATCCTGATAAGGTGCATACCATTTATATAGTGGCAGCCGACAGCGACAGAAGACTTCAGGCAAACCCCGTAAGGCTTACCGCGAGAACACTACCATGCCCGCCGGCCAACGCGGGCTCAGGCGGGGATGAATGCGACCGTGATTTTGCACTGAGTGCAGTCCCGGCTCTGGGTAACGGACAATGGTCGATTGTTTCCGGGCCAGGAACAGCAGTGTTTGTACCCAATAACCGTACACCCAATGCCACGGTCAGGGTTTCGCAATTTGGCACCTATGTCTTCAGGTGGACAGAAAGAAACGGCGGTTGCATTTCGAGCGATGAGATCACGGTTAATTTCTACCAGCCGCCCGTTGCAAATGCCGGCCGGGGAGGAGATGAATGCGACCTTGATTTTAACCTGAGTGCAGTAATATTCTCATCTGCTGAAACAAAAGGAACATGGAGCATGACTGCCGGGACAGGGACAGCCGTATTCGTTCCCGATGCCGGAAGCCCTTCAACCACGGTAACAGTATCAGAGTACGGAACAAAAACATTCACCTGGACAGTAACACGCGGAACGTGTACTGCATCTTCCGACGTAATCGTGAACTTCAACCGCCCGCCCGTCGCCAATGCCGGAACAGGCGGAAACAACTGTGGCCTTGAGTTTTATTTCAATGCAGTGCCGAGCAGCGGAACAGGTACATGGACAAGGGTGAGCGGACCAGGGTCTGCAAGGTTCTTCCCCGATAATCATGACCCGTCGGCAAGGGTTACCGTGTCGGCCTACGGCAGCTATGTTTTCAGGTGGACCGAGGTTAACGGGAATTGCAGCAGCAGTTCGGACATCACAGTGGGATTCTTTGAACAGGTGTCGGCAAACGCCGGAAGCGGCGGTGATGAATGCGATCTGGATTTTGTATTGAATGCTGTCCCGGGAACAGGCCGTGGAACATGGTCGAGAGTCAGCGGCCCAGGAAACGCGAGCTTCTCTCCCGATGAACACAGACCGGATGCAAGGGTTACAGTCAGCCGGCCGGGAGAGTATGATTTTGCCTGGACGGAAGTGAATAACAATTGTACATCGACAGATATTATACGCGTCGTTTTCCATGAACCTCCCGCTGTAGATGCCGGCGAAGATGTGACTATCTGCAGCGGAGAGAGCGTGAGACTGCGTGCTTCCGGAAGCGGTACATTCTCATGGACACCCGCGAACCTGCTCAGTAATCCGGCAATTGCCGATCCTGTGGCAACACCCTCCGTGACAACGGTATTCACGGTTACACTCACCGATCAATGGGGTTGCAGAAATTCTGATCGCGTAACCGTGGATGTAAGAGAGCGGGCGACGGCAGACGCGGGACCTGACCAGGAACTGGATTTTATCTTTGAGACGGAACTGCAGGCCAATCCTCCGGGAAGCAACGAAAGCGGAATGTGGACTGTGGTTTCAGGAACTGCCTCTTTCTCGGACCCAAGCAGCAACGAAACTCATGTCAGCGATCTTTCACTAGGCGATAATGTGATAGTATGGAGCATCTCAAACTCTGCATGTGAACCCGCTTCGGATACGGTTGTTATCAGAATAAATGAATTGATATTGCCTTCACTGATTACCCCGGATATGGATGGCAACAACGACTATTTTGTAATTAAAGGACTTGAATCACTTGGCAAAGTAACGCTGAGGATATTCAACCGCTGGGGTGCATGCGTTTTTACAAGCCATGAATATGCAAATGACTGGGACGGGAAGGATGACAAAGGAAATCCATTACCGCAGGATACTTATTATTATGTTTTTAAAAGTGAATTCACTGACGCTATAAAAGGTTTTGTTGTAATAAGATACTAAGATGTTACTTAGTTGACTGCATAAAGATATGTAGTCGGCTACTGAGTAGGCAAGTAATAATAGATAATGATGAAAAGGATATTAAAAATACTCATTCTGCTTCTGATACCACTGAGCTCTTCAGCTCAGATGACCCCCCTGAAGAGCCAGTACGTCTTGAATCCGCTGGTATTGAATCCGGCATCGGCAGGAAACATGGGGGTGCTTAATGTCACGGCATTCTACAGAAAACAATGGGTGGGGGTAAAAGGTGCACCTGAGACAATGACACTTACAGCCGATGCTCCTTTCAGCGATAACAGGATGGGACTGGGAATGATTTTTACAAGTGACAGGGTGGGAGTTACCAAAGAATCGCATTTTATGGCCAACTATTCATACAAGGTGCCAGTCGGAAAGGGGACGCTTTCCTTCGGACTGGGTGCCGGAATAACTGTGACTAATACAGCATGGTCGAAACTTATCGTTCTTGATCCTGAGGATGATTTCATCCTGATTGACTCAAAAGGATTCGTAGTCCCGGGTTTCAGTTTCGGAACATTCTATTCTGAGAAGAATTTCTTTGCCGCTGTATCTATCCCGAAACTGCTCGGTTATAAATATGATTTTGGCAAAAGCAAATACGTGGTGAACGGCAATATGGGGGAGTACTATTACCTGCTGAATACAGGCTATCTTTTCAATCTGTCTCCCTATCTTAAATTCATGCCCTCAACATTGATTGCTTTTTCCCCCGGCGACAAAGTACTATATGACGTAAACGCTCACTTCAGAATAATGGACCGTTTCTGGGCCGGAGCCGCGTACCGGAATAACCGCTCCCTGGTAGGCTTATTCCAGATTCAGCTTAACGACCAGATAAGATTCGGTTATACTTATGACTATGATTTTGCCAAACTCCAGACATATAGTTCCGGATCGCATGAAATTATGTTAAGATATGAATTCCGTTACAAAGTGCAGGCTATAAGCCCATTGAACTTCTAATCAACGACCATGAAACGACTAAGATATTTTCCGGTATTGCTGATATTGCTTGTCATTCCGCACCTTGCTGAAGCCCAGGTAGAAAGCTATACCATAAAAAAGACCAGATTCAGCTCTAAAAACAGCGACGAATTCTCTCCGGTGTACTATAAAGACGGATTGGTTTTCTGCTCTAATATGAGCAGGTCGCTGGTAAAAAATTATCTTACCCCTGACGACAAGGGATTGCTCAACATTGTATTTGCCGATACACTCAACTGGAAAGTCAGGCTCTTCGCGAGGGAGCTAAGGACTATGTTCAATGACGGACCTGCATCATTCAGCAGGAATGGGGACACGGTTTATTTTTCGCGGAATATCAGAACCGATGTCAACAGGGATGATGCATCCCCCCGAAACAAACTTGGTATTTTTACATCGGTTCTTGAAGACGGAACATGGGGAAAAATACTTGACTTCAGATTCAACAATGAATACTACAATATTACCACACCCTTTATTTCTCCCGACGGCAAACGGCTCTTCTTCGCCGCTGAAAATCCCGAGGGAATGGGAGGTACGGATATTTATTACTGCGACTGGAAAGGCGACTACTGGGATGATCCTGTAAATATGGGTCCGGAGGTCAATACAAAGGGTAATGAATCATATCCTACGGTTAACAGCGAAGGTGGAGTGTTCTTTTCATCCGACGGCCATCCCGGCCTGGGGGGTAAGGATATTTTCTATACCAGGCAGGCAGATGATGGCAAGTGGCTGCCTCCGGTGCATCTGAACGCTCCGGTCAATTCAAAATATGACGACTTTAGCCTTGTTGCCGACCCTATGATGAACAGTGGCTACTTCGCGACAAACAGGGAAGGAACATTGGATATTTATAAGTTCAGGACAAATGTTCCCCAGCTCTTCTATTGCGACAGACAAAGAGAAAACCAATACTGTTTCAGCTTTAGCGACAATGATAAGATATTCGTTGATACCAGGTATCTTGAGCTTCTATGGAATTTCGGAGACGGATCAACTGCAACGGGACCGGATGCAGAGCACTGTTTCAAGGGGCCGGGGAAATATCAGGTTAGACTGGATGCCAGAGACAAGAAAACCGGTCACGTTGTCTTTACAAAGCTTGCTTTCGATCTCGACCTGAGGGATATAGAACAGTCAGTTATCCTTTCGCCGCTTTCGGCCATGGCCGGGGAGCAGGTGACGCTTGACGGGCTGACTTCAAGCTTCGAAGGTTCTACCGTTATGAATTATACATGGCACCTGGGCGATGGTCAGTATTCAAAAGAAGGGAAATTACAGCATACCTTTGATCGGGCCGGCGATTATGATATCAGGCTGGGTCTGAAAGTAAGGAATGACAAGACCGGTGTTATCCGTGAACTCTGCTCAGTTAAACCGATAAAAATCTTCAACAACGCCGGCGAAAAGGAGGCTTTTGACAGGCAGAACGCGGAACCGGCTCCGGTTGTGGATATTTTCGAATACAATCATGCTGTGAAAACAAACAGGTATTCAGCCGAAGATGAACTTTCAGGTTTCGCTGTTTACAGACTTGAGATTCTGAGATCGGAAACACAGCTTGATAAAAATGATGAGGCTTTCAGAAAACTGCCGGGAAAATACATTCTTAAAGAAAACTTCCTTAGTGAAGAGAATATATACAGCTATACTGTCGCAGAGGAACACACTCTGATGGCAACATATCCTTCCTACAGGGAATTGGCTGAACTGGGATTTACTGATGCAAAAGTTTATCAGGCTGAGGTTGAGGATGCTGCAGAAAGAGAGCTGAATAACCTCGAAAAGGCATTCGGTGTGTCGGCTGATGCACTCTTTGTGAGGAATACCCAGACCCTTTCGTCTACAGGCACACAGTTGCTGGACCTGGTTATGGGATTCATGGCCAAGTATCCTGCCATCAGGCTTCAGATAGCATGCCATTCGGATAATACAGGATCGGCAGCTGCAAATCTTACGCTGACGAACAGAAGAGCCGAGACCATGGTGAACTATTTGGTTATTAACGGAGTCAATCGCAACAGGCTGGTTCCCATGGGTCTGGGAGGCACTATGCCGATTGCTCCGAATTACCAGGAGAGCGACAGGAAAAACAACAGGAGAGTGGATTTTACTATTCTGTAGAAAAGGCTTTCAGACCGGCAAACTATCTATTTTGATACCACGAGTTTCTGGGTGAACATGGTGATGTTGTCCGTTCCCATCTGTACAATGTAGACCCCATGCTTAAAGTTGACCGGGATCTGGAAATCTCTTACTCCCGGTTCAACCAAATCGCTGTAAATTATTTTTCCATCGAGGCCAAGAATCTTGATAAAATCGGGATTGAATTCAGGATCATCTATTCTGATATTCACGATATCCCTGGCCGGATTTGGAAATAACTTCACAATCAGGTCTTCATAATCGGTACGGCTCTTATGCCTGTAGCCGAAGATCCTGAGTTCCGAAACATAGTTCCAGTTGTCGGTAGAATTGCCAAGCCCTACGAATTTAAGGTAGCTGTATTCGGTAACAGCTTTTGACAAGGGGAATACAAACACATGGATCCCGCCTGAGAATGAGCATGATTTGGCTTTTTTGAGTATTGATTCCCAGTTCTCCCCGTCGTTTGACCCATAAATATCAAAGTAGCTCTCGCTTTTTTGACCCGGCTGGAACGCGATTTTTATGTGATGTATGATGAATGGGGATTTCAGTTCGAGGATAAGGCTTTGTTCTTCACCCTTTGACGACCACATGGTAGTGATATTGCCGTCGACCACGTTGTAGGGATGGTTTGTAGAATGGAAATCCGAAGCGCTTACCGAAATCACTTCCGCGGCCTCGAGATAGGGTTCGTAGGGAATAATGGTAATGGGAAAGGTTTTTGTCTGTGTAGTCTTGCCGTCGCTGACTGTCAGAGCGAATTCATATGTCTGTTTCGTATCAATAACGGGGGCAAGAAATTGAATTGCTTCACCGGTGTTTGATGAAACAGGAATGTTGTCGGGAGTCTTCCATGAGAAGCTTAGCTTGTCCATATCCGGATCATAGCTTCCTTTGGCACTTATATCACCGATAAAGCCCGAGTAGGTCCTTTCCGGGAAGTTAACAACCGGAACGGGAGGTGAATTGGGAGTTGTCGGGGGCGGAGTGACAACAGCAGGAGGCGAAACAGGCTGGCTGATTCTGTTTGTAACGCTTTGGGCGCTTATCGTGGCCGCCTGACCTCCGGCAGCTGTCTGCAAAGGGTTTGTTGAAGGTTTGGTATATGCAACAGTGACGGTGTTACCGTAGGCAACCGGGATCGCAAGGCTAAGAAGCACTTTTGTACCTGATACCGACACTGTACTGATGCTGCGCGTGGTCGAATTGACCTGAACGGTAAATGCCGAAACGGCCGGAACTATATTGGCCAGCGCGAGATTGTAGGTAATTTCGATAACCGAGGGAGCTGTGTTTTCAACAACCGAACTGACGTAAACCGGAGCCGGGGGTGGAGGAGGAGCTGCTATCCTGTTTGTAACGCTTTGGGCACTTATCGTGGCCGCCTGACCTCCGGCAGCTGTCTGCAAAGGGTTTGTTGAAGGTTTGGTATATGCAACAGTGACAGTGTTCCCGTATGCCGCTGGGCTTGACAGGGTAAGCATGACTTTTGTACCCGATACCGACACTGAACTGACACTTCTCGCCGTGGAGTTGACCCGGACTGTAAATGCAGATGCAGCGGGTATAATACTGGCAAGGGAAAGGTTGTAGCTCATCTCAATAACGGAGGGAGCGCCGTTTTTTATCTCGGAACTGACGTAAACCGGAACAGCGGGAGGTGGAGGAGGAGCTGCTATCCTGTTTGTAACGCTTTGAGCACTCAGCGAGGCTGCCTGACCTCCGGCAGGTGTCTGCAAAGGATTTGTTGAAGGTTTGTTGTATGCTACAGTGACGGTGTTGCCATATGCCACAGGACTTGAAAGAGTAAGAAGCACCTTTGTTCCTGATACGGAGACTGAACTGACGCTTCTTGCTGCAGAGTTTACCTGAACCGAGAACGATGAAGCTGCCGGCACTATGTTGGCCAGCGAGAGATTGTAGGTCATTTCCAGTATTGAAGGAGCGCCGTCCTTAATCTCTGAGCTGACATAAACCGGTACGGCCGGTGCAGGCGGGGCTGCTATCCTGTTTGTAACGCTTTGTGCACTCAGCGAGGCTGCCTGTCCTCCGGCAGGTGTCTGCAAAGGATTTGTTGAAGGTTTGTTGTATGCTACAGTGACGGTGTTGCCATATGCCACAGGACTTGAAAGAGTAAGAAGCACTTTTGTTCCTGATACGGAGACTGAACTGACGCTTCTTGCTGCAGAGTTTACCTGGACTGAAAACGATGAAGCTGCCGGTACTATGTTGGCCAGCGAGAGATTGTATGTCATTTCCAGTATTGAAGGAGCACCGTCCTTTATTTCGGAGCTCACATATGCCGGTACTGCCGGCGGTGCGGACGGATTGGGATCAACCATGAGCACCGCAGAGGTATACGGCGCCAGGGTGATAGAACCATCGTATTTTGTACCCTTCACGTCGATATAGCTGCCATTGAGCGAAACAACCCTGTTCGATGTGGAGGCGTTGTATTCGAAGCGGATTTTGCTGGGATCGGAGAAAGTAAGTGGGGAAATATAGGAATTTCGGTCCTGTCCGGTAAAAGATTGCCAGTTGGACAATGACCTATTGACAGATGCGCTGTTCCATCCACTAGACCATGTTCTTGCTACTGAAGAGTTGTCGAGCGGTCTGGCATAACAATTGTAGTTGGCAGAACCGAAGCTCGAGATGTCGTTGCTATTAGTGCAAAATGCAAGAACCACTTGAGTCTTATATCTGGCAAAAAAAATGTTATTGTTCATCGTTACATTCTTGATGGGATCATTTGGGCTGTAACTGTCATGTATAAATAAAATCTGTGATCCATAGTTGTCATTGCCACTACCATTGTCAAATAGTGTATTGCGATTTATCTCTAGTTCATGTGCATTATGAATATACATTCCTGATGAATTACAATGAGCTACTGTATTATCAGTCAGAACAACACTGCTTGTTCTGTCGTCTATGTAAATCCCATGTGCATTTTCTTGATTATTTGCTACTCCCTTACCATATCCCTTACCATTAAGAACAATGTTATTTGTTACTTTTCTTCCTGTGCAAGCCGTTCCTGTTCCTGTGTAAGTATAAATTCCTCCGCCATCATTCTTTATAAGATTAAAAGTATTAACCAAATTTTGTGTGATGACTGTATTGTTTCCGTGAAAATGAATGCCAATATAACCAGAATTTTCAATGATATTATTTTGGATCAGACTATTAGCTCCCAGAGAAATCATTCCAATATAAGTACCATCGCCACTACGGCCCATTCCTGCTATAATTCCGGAATTCGATATGTAATTGTTTTGAATAATCGCATTTGTGTGGTAAATATTTAATTCAATGCCGTTATTATTATTGTTATCTATTGTATTGTTGATAATCCTGCAATATGGTGAAGAACCAGTCCAGGGGCCATAAATGCCCATGCCTCCTGTAAATTTTATACTGCAATTCTGGATTGTAATATAACCAGAGTTACTTATTTGGATGCCATATTTGTTACCACCTTCGAATGACAGATTATCTACCAAAATATGATTGTTTCCGCTAAAAGATACCAACTGATCAAGTGTGCTCACTTTTACAACATAATCGGCAGGATTTGCAGTTCCAAAATACATATAGAATGTCGAGCCGTCAGAATACCATTCTCCGAGCCTATCGAGAGTTCTAATGTGACTTTGAATAAAGTATCCGTAACCGTCTCTGGGTGTGTAATCTGAAGCTGTTTTATAATATAGAGTCGTACCTGAGTGACTTGTTATTAAATTCCGATCGTATATGTAATTGACTTTTCTGATGACAACCTCGCCACCAGTCCAGTCAGGTGATGACGGTAATTCTGAATCTGTTATTGATGAATTTGAGTTATGTGAGTCAATTGAAAGGAATCCAGTATTTGGCCATCTGCCAATTGGAGTATTAACGCCGTTTACGGTTACAATATTTGGCACTGACTCGCTGGTAAGTCTTGATGAATAGATCCCATTACCATTATTGGTCCATTCATTTATTGTTGTAAAACCAGTAATAATAGGCTTATTGCCGGACCCGTATGAAGATATAGTTATTGGATTGCCTGATAAACCAGATTTTGAAATTTTAAGAGTACCATAAAACACATCATTCCTTTTAAAAAGAATGCGATCACCTGGATTAAAGCTGGACGACGCGGCATTTACTTTTGAAATTGTCCTCCAGGGTGTTGAACTCGATAGGCCGTCAGAAGAATCATTGCCTGTGGAGCTAATATAATAATCTTTTGCTGAGGCAATAAAGCTAAATAAACATAGTAATAGAGTAAAAAATCCTCTCATAGGCTATTGTGGGTATTCTCCTAATTTGACTAACAAAAACAAATCTTTGACAAATGCTGCAAATTAAACGATAAATTTTAATATTTGGTATATATGTTAATTTTTCATGTAAGAATTTTTATTATTTGTTAATAATTCCTGAGATACTTTATTCATAGTTTTATGAAAGAGGTTTGACAGGTTATACCATCGACCATGTAGTTAAATGATTTATTTAAAGAAAAAAAGTTAAAGAAATTGCCGTGGTTGCCGAAGTAGGCTATTAGTGTGGACATTATCCTCTCAACTTAAATGGATCCAGGTATTAGTACCAGACAGATGAGGACTCCGATTTAATCGGGAAAGAGAACCCATGGTAAAATCCGCTTTAAGCCATCGGTGGATAATACCGGTTTTCAATTTTGACATTTTATTAATATCTTTACTCTGTAGTATGGTTGTATATTTTTGAAACACACTGCCAAAATATTAATAAACAACATATTAATATACTGGTCATGCTGCATCTTTAAAAATTTCTATTTGGTTTTCAACTTTTTAAAGAACTGCTAAACTTGAGTTTATTGTTATTCAAATACTAGTAATGTTATGAATCTAACTATAAAAGCTGACTTGTATCGTCATGAAGGTCTTTCCGGAGTTCGGGGATTTATAAAAGGTTGGTTTATCCCAGGATTCAGGTATACATATATCTTACGTAGAATGACAAAAAATGGCAGTTGGTTATTAGTTCGATTATTTTTCAGGTTGCTCAAAAGAAGGTACAGATTCAAATATGGCTTTGAAATTGATCCTAACGCCATTATCGGGGAAGGCTTTTATCTAACTAGTCATTGTGGCCCTGTTATTATTGGTCCAATCAAAATAGGAAAATATTGTAATATTTCTCATTCTGTAACAATAGGAAGATCATACAGAGGTGGCGTTCTTGGTCGTCCGGTTATAGGAGATTATGTATGGATTGGTCCCGGCGCAATACTTGTCGGGGATATAAAGATTGGTTGCAATGTACTTATTGCTCCCAATACATTTGTTAATTTTGATGTTCCGGATAACTCCTTGGTTATTGGAAATCCAGGTATAATCAAACCTAAAGAAAATCCAACAAAAAACTATATTAACAATATTCTGAATAAGTAAAAACAGATTAGCTTCCAGGGATGTGTTTTCAATCATGACATATTAATCAGCGAATTAAAATATTTCAGATAATAAAGAATGGAATAAGGATTATCCAATAATAAAACAGGCTAAGTGTTTCTTTCCATAGACTCAAGTTGCTGTTCCTGTAAAAATCTGGTTGATTAATCTCGGTAATTGGAATAATTCCAATGTCATATGATTTATTTAATACTCTTTTATATGTTATCCAAGTCCTTCTTGAATGAACTCCAAGTGACATAATATTTAAGCCCCTTATCTGGTATTCGGAAGTATCTATCCATCTTTTTACAGCGAGAGCACTTGCAAGGGTTCTGTTCATCCTCGTATTTTCAGCTGTTATGACAATAATTTTTGATGAATCAACCCCACTGGAGATCAGTTTACGTTTTTTTATCGCTGGGCTTGAGTCATAATCGCTGGGCATTCTGTTTTTATTGTCCAGAGCCCCGATATCATACACTGAATTGTTTCGGTAATGTATTTTGATTATTTCATTAAATATCAATTCTTTAACATAAAGGTTTCTGTCGCCGTAATCATCTAACATATCATTGGTAAACTCGATCATCAGCGAGTCAATTGATCCAAGAGAACCATACCATTTAACAGGATATTTTTGCTTTTTCATGCTGATGTTAAAATCAGAAATCAAAGAATCATTTACGTAAAAATTTATATGTGATTGGTAGATTCCGTCCATTTCACTAAATGCATCTATTTCAATTAGATGTTCTTCCTTTAAAGTTTCGTCTTTAAAAATCTGTCCGGGATAAAATATTAGAAATCCATTCATTCCTACAGTACAATAGTCAAGGCCGTAATGTTTTAGACCAGTCAGAATAATCAGATTATATGACTCTCTCTCAAACTCCTTTTTAGCAGAATCGATAGTATAACTTGGTAGCCATCCTTCAAGGATAACTGTATTGGCATCTACTCTATGAGATGGTGAGAGATATGTAACTAGTCTGTTTGTGCTGAAATTACCAAATAGCAGCATACCTGCGATGATTACCAATGTTAAAGTAAGAAATACTACAGGCTTTCTCAATTTTTTAATTTTCTTATTCAATATTATTCAATTTTAACCGTTCATCCAAAGTAGTTCTTTCAGTTTAATTTTCTAACTGATTCAGGAAATTTTTCTGAGAGGATTAAAATTTTCTTCCGGCATGGGGGTAATAAAAATTAACTGATTAATGAGATTCATATATTGTTTCTTTTTAGTATCAGCAAAAAAGCTGGAATATGAATTTATATGGCATCAATTATTACCTTTTTGAGACAGAATTATATTGATGTTAACAGTATGTTGTTCAATGATATTTGTTAATCGCTGTTGTGACTGACGGGGCGAAGCTGTATATTGTATTGCTATATCGCAAGCCGGATTCAATATTGAGGGAAGTTTTTTATTCACTTATTAACCACCAATAATCTTTTGAAAGCAGGATTTATCAAATCGTTTTTTACAGAAGGGCATGAGCGTAGCATTAAGGCCAAGAAGAATATTCTTGCATCGATCCTTATTAAAGGATTCAGTATTGGCATAAGTCTTCTTCTTGTACCGCTTACCATAAATTATGTAAACTCATCTCGATATGGTATCTGGCTTACAATAAGTTCTATAATTGGTTGGCTAAGTTTCTTCGACATTGGGCTTACTCAGGGTTTGAGAAACCGTTTTGCTGAAGCAAGAGCAAAAAATGAGAATCAGATTGCTCAGGTTTTTGTTAGTACGACTTTTGCAATCTTATCAATAATCTTCGCGACATTATGGATAATCTATTTGTTTAGCCATAGTTATTTGAACTGGTCAAATATTCTTAAGGTACCTTCGGAAATGAATACCGAAATATCCATTCTTGCTTTAATTGTTTTTACATATTTCTGCATTTCATTCGTGCTTAAGATTATTAACACGATTCTTCTTGCTGATCAGCA
>JAAYQC010000248.1 GCA_012519515.1 Bacteroidales bacterium
GACTATCTTTAGAAATTTGCAAATCGGGTTTGGACGTTTTTGTGCGTGTTTGGATCACCGATAATTGCAAATTGAGCCGATTTCGGACTACTTATGGACTTTGGGGTTTCGCTCTGAATTTATCGAATTAAAAAAGCCGCAACTGAAGTGACAAAACTCCGATCAGAAATGCATCGACCCCCTGATCCTCGTCTATAATCTGAACCTTGTAGTCTGAATTAAATGGTATTAAAACTATACGGTTATGCTCCGGATCGAGCTCCACTTTCTTAAGCGTGGCACCATCATCACATCTCACTGCACAGACTCTCTGATCAATATTTTCCCAGATTGCCTCCTGTTTGATGATCACGAGGTCTTCATGCATGATATTGGGTTCCATGCTGTGTCCATTTACTCTAAATGCCATATACTTATCGGGTGTTCCGAGGATGAGTGAACGCGGAATCTCGATATTCTCGCCTAAATTCCGGAGGTCGTAGATGTGGTCTCTGGGGCCGGCGGAAATTTCACCAAGAATCGGCAGCGTAATCGTACGAGTGTAATCTATTGCCGGAGTTTCGATTAGTCCTGTCTTGGAATTGACTTTTCCGAGGTTCTTCTGCAGTTGCTCTTTCATCCAGCCGTCAAAATCAGGGCGGATATGCATACTGTCGTCTCCGGTCAAGAGCCAATTCGTATTGATTTTCTCTTTGGACAGAGCGATGAGAAATTCCGGGTCCGGGAGTCGATCTCCGGACTTGTATCTGGTCAAAGAGGCACTGGAGATGCCAAATTTTTCGGCAAATTGGTATTGCTTTAACTTCATAGTTTTTATAACTCTTTCGAGTCTGACACCGATTTCGCTCTTCTTCATTTATCCTCCATACAGAATAAAAAGCATTGACATAATCCATTCGGTAAGCATTATGTTCATAGAACAACAAAACAGAGCTAAATAGAAGTGTCAACACTTATTTTCGATAGCTGATTTCTTGACGGCGTAAATGCCAGCGGATTAAGCGCAGTGAAAAAAAGCTTTCGAAAGTGGCAGAAAGGACTTCCCAAGATGTTGCCGGTATGGAAGTTAGCACCTGATTAAAACGTTACAAAGAGGTGAATATGAACGCAGAATCGAGACTAAACGGCAGATGTGAAACCTGCCTCTCGAAAAATGTCCAAGTGGTTTTAAATTGCGAACCACTTGGACAAAACCGTTCCAAACTCTTTCTACGCATAGCTTCCAAGCACACCAGCCACTCAATCTGCGCATTTTTGTCCAAGTGGTGCCAAGAATGTCCAAGTGGTTTGAGCAATTGTCCAAGTGGTTGTCCTCAGAAATGTCCAAGTGCTTGTCCAAGTGGTTTGCTCGATTTGGAAGGTTATGTGATGGAAACAGGAGTAGAACTTTTATGGCTGCCGGCCGCACGGCTGGCTCAGATTTATGGTAAGTCGGTAAAGACGATCCGGAGAATGATCGATGAAGGCGTCTATATCGCAGTGAGAAGAACGGTAAAGAGCGGCAGTTACCGTACTACCAAGTTATTCGTACTCGTCGACCAGCAGATAGTCGATCTGGATCAGCAGCTCTGCCGCAAGCTGCGTCAGGAGCCGATACCTTTAAGGAAGGAACGGATGCTCATCGAGGATCACGAGCACACCAGTCTATTTATCGTCTCCTATAATAAGGTAAAGAAGCAGGAGGCACAAGGTGGACAGAATTGATGAAGTCTATAACCAGATAGACAGGCAGAACTATGACCGCAATTACCGGCGGGTCTTAGCTCTGATCCATTCTGGTGCGACGCTCAAGTTCACAGGTGATGCTGCCAAGATAGTAAAAAAGCTCCAATCGGAGCAGATACGAGAGAAGTCAGACCTTTCTCCCCTATCCGAACTTAATGAAGAAGTCCCGGATATTGATTTAAGACCACAAGCAAAGGAGCTGCTCAGCTGCAAGACTGAGGCTCAGCTCAATGCTCAGTTCTGTGAGATGGTCTTGGAGCGTTTGAAGGGCTGTACTGCCAAAGTACAAGAGTGGCGGCAGATAACCGATGAATACAATAAGGGACAGTTTATACCGGAACTGTTCAAGATCAAAGGGCAACGCAAAGAACGCTGTCTGCGCTTATGGGTAGAAAAATACCTGCAGAACGAGCGGGATATGTTCGCTTTGATCCACAAGTCCAAGAACCAGACCAAGGGACGAAAGGTTACGTATCTGGAACAGCAGTTCCTGCTTAAGCTGCTGTTGACTCCCCAGAAGGTCAAAATCGGCACCGCAATTTCCACGATCAAAGATTATGAGCGGATGGGTTGTTTGGAATCACCCAGTTCAGCACCTACTCTCAAACGCTGGGTCATGGACTGGAAAAGAGACAACATGGCAATCTGGACTCAAGCGAGACTTGGCAGTAAAGCAGTGGCTGAGACCATAGTCAAGACTATCATCCGAGATTCCAGCCTACTGAATGTAGGAGACGTATGGGTGGCAGACGGTCATAC
>JAAYQC010000002.1 GCA_012519515.1 Bacteroidales bacterium
ACAAAGGACTGAAAATAACCCTTAAAGCGGGAGATTACGATTTTACAGTAAACTGAAAATTCTCCCTGATGTCCTTGCATAAGCTAAAAGACATATTAACCATACCGCTCACACGGCATAAACAATAAATCAATCATGAAGAAATCTGTTTTCCTTATCCTGCTTTCAATGATTGTCCTGACTGCCTGTTCATCAGGCGGCAGTTCATCCGGAAAAAAGATAGATGTTAAAAAGGTCAGTATTGAATCGGGCCTTGTTTCAGGAAAGACAAATCCCGAAGGGAATGTCAGCATATTTATGGGCATACCCTATGCTTCCGCTCCTGTCGGAGAACTACGGTGGAAAGCTCCTCAGCCTCCCACGGAATGGGAAGGTGTCCGTGAATGCGTCACTCCCCCGCCCAGTGCCATGCAGAGCAAACCAGTGCCTTTCATGATGTGGTCGAAAGAATTCATGGCTCCTGAGGAACCCCTGAGTGAGGATTGTCTGTTCCTTAATATATGGACCCCGGCACGAAACACAAGTGACAATCTCCCGGTAATGGTATGGATTCATGGAGGAGCCTTTACCGGAGGATCAGGTACTGTGCCATTATACGACGGTGAGGAGATGGCAAAAAAAGGAGTGGTTTTCATCACAATAAACTACCGGCTCGGGGTGTTAGGTTTTCTTGCGCACCCGGAGCTCACAGCTGAATCTCCTGTCAAGACCTCGGGAAATTACGGGATACTCGATCAGATAGAAGCCCTTAAGTGGATAAGCAGGAATATTGAAGCATTCGGTGGAGACCCCGGCAATGTCACTATTGCCGGACAGTCGGCAGGCTCGTTCAGCGTCAATGCATTGATGATATCTCCTTTTGCCAAAGGACTGTTTCACAGGGCTATCGGGCATAGCGGAGGAATGTTTTCAGGCGGACCCGGACTGGTGTATGACCTTAAGGCAGCGGAATCGGCCGGTGCTGCATATGCCAGGCAGTTCAGCGACTCATCAATAGCCGCATTAAGAAAACTTCCCGCTGAAGAACTTATGAAAGTCCGCGGCCGGTCGGGAGTTACCACTGACAATATAGTTGTTCCGTCTGCAACGGAAGCCTTCCGGGAAGGCCTTCAGAATGATGTTCCGCTTATTTCAGGATGGAATGCCGACGATGCAGTTTCAATGGGATCAGGCACCGACATTAAGACTTACATAAAAAATGCCGAAAGCAGGTACGGAGAAATGGCAGCTGAATACCTGAGGCTCTTCCCTGCAAATACCGAGGCCGAACTGCAGAACTCCATGAAGCTTTCATCGGTTCTTTCCTTTGGCTGGCAAAACTATACCTGGGCAAGGATGCAGACTGAAACAGGAAAAAACAAGGCATACCTTTACTACTTCAGCCATGTTCCCCCCGGAGAACCAAATTACGGGGCCTTTCATTCGGCTGAGTTCGGTTATGCCCTCAATACTCTTAAGCTTTGGGACAGGCCATTCACTGAAATTGATTACAATCTTGCCGGACTTATGTCGTCATACTGGGTGAATTTTGCCCGTAGCGGAAATCCCAATGGTGAAGGACTGCCCGAGTGGCTTGCTTTCGATCCTTTCTCCCCGCAGATTATAGAATTTGGCGACGAAGTGAAACCCGTACCCATTCCGTTCAGAGAACAACTGGAATTCTTCGACAGGTTCAACAGGTAAAACGTAATAAACAGCCAAAGAGACCTGCACTTGCACGATTTTCCCACAAACCTTGTCAAAAGAAAGCGACCTTTTACCCTTCCTAAAACAAGGTTCATCATAAAGCGGGCTTCCGGGTACATCATGGCATGTGCTTTGTTTTATATTTCAGGAAACAAAGCACATCAGAGTCATGGAAATAACGAGGCTTACGAATATTATAACAGGTCTGGTTACAGCGGTGATGGTCCTGCTTTTCACGAGCTCTGCCCCTGAAAAGTTCAGGTTCTCCCCGAAAGGTGCTGTTACTCCTGTTTCCGGATCGACGGATGAAGCTGCTGCCGCTCCTTCATTGTTTAACGAGGACATATATTCTGCTATTCATGAAAAAGGCAGGGGACTGCTTTCGCCAAGGTGGGATAACAACGACAAGATATTGCAGATGATTGGCGCAATTTACAATTCCCCTGCTGACGGGCTGGATCCCGATGATTACAATATTTCCGGAATTGAAGAGCTTGCCGGAAAGATTGCATCGTCCGGCAAAGCTTCATATGAAGACATTGTCAGCATGGAGAAACTTCTTGACGAAGCATTTACAGGCTTGTCAGCTGATCTGGGAACGGGCAAGGTGTCGCCCGAAGATGCAGATCCAAGGTGGAAAGCCCTAAGAAGGAACACCGGCGAAGACTGGCTTAGATGTATCGATCACTCCCTTAATTCAGATGATCCCGCCAGGGCCTTGCAGCGGCTGACACCAAGGCACAGGGAATACCGGAACCTGAAGAAAGCGCTGGCTGAATACCGCGGCCTGGAGTCGGCAGGAGGCTGGGAAAGCTTCAGCACAAACCTTAAGAAGATCGAGATAGGAATGAGACATCCGGATGTGGCAAAGCTCAGAAATAGGCTTGAGATAACACAGGGGCATATAGATTTTGTCGAAGGTGATGAGGAGCTGTTCGACCAGGCCCTTCACGACCAGGTTCTTGTTTTTCAGCAGAGAAACGGGCTGGAAGCCGACGGGGTAGTTGGAAAATCGACAGTCGAAGCCCTGAATGTAACAGTGTCTGAAAAGATAAGCATAATAACTGCCAATCTGGAGCGCTGGAGATGGGTAAGCGACGATCTTGGCGATCGCTACATTCTTGTGAATACCGCCGATTACAATCTGAAAGTTTTTGAGAACGGAGAACAGACATTCAGTGCCAAAGCCATCGTGGGAACCGCTAAAAGGCAGACCCCTGTCTTCAGCTCGATGATGAAATATCTCGTGGTGAATCCCGACTGGACTGTCCCTCCCCAGATACTGAGACAGGACGTTATTCCCGACATTATCAGGGATTCAAGCTATCTTCAGAAGAAGAACATGAAGATTGTTGCATATGACGGTTCCACTGTCGATCCCCTGTCGATTGACTGGAAACATGTATCTCCCAGCAGTTTCCCCTATATGATCAAACAGGAGCCCGGGAAGAACAATGCTCTTGGCCGGATAAAATTCATGTTCCCGAATGAGTATGATGTTTATATCCACGACACACCATCGCGCTGGCAGTTCAGCAAAAATATAAGACCTTTCAGTTCAGGATGCGTCAGGATTGACAATGTTCGCGACCTTGCCCGCCATTTGCTGAAGGATGATCCTGACTGGAACACGGGCAGGCTTGACGAGGCACTTGACAATGGCCGGACTAAGACAATCGTTCTGAAGAACCCGGTTCCTGTGCACATTGTGTACTTCACAGCCTGGGCCGACAGTGACGGAACAGTATATTTCGGCAAGGATATTTACAATCGCGACAAGCAGTTGATCAGAGCCCTAAAAAAAGACTCCCGCTAAGCGATTCATACAGAAAACGCGACATACCTCCCATGGCAGTATCATCGGCAAGCAGGGATGAGCTTTGCAGGTATCCGGCATCGGGGAAGTGAATGTAGAGGCACGACTGTCCCGAAAGAAGGCTGATAATCTCTTCATGGTTATCCATTGGTATTGAAGGACATCCGAAGCTGCGTCCCAGTCTCCCGTTACGGCTGATGAAATCCCTGCTCACATAATCGGCCCCATGCATCACTATTGCCCTTTCCCTTGCCTTGTCGTTTATCCCGGGTTCTACCCCTTCGAGGATCAGGGATAATCCATGCTTCCCGATATAGGTTTCACCTGTAACATAAAACCCCAGGCTGCTCTTGTATGAGGAAGGAGTGTTTGAAAAACTGCAGGCAAACTCATCACCGCTGTTCCGGCCATGAGCGCAAAGACATGAATAGACAACTTCCTGCCTGTTCAGGTCGATGATCCACATACGCTCAAGATTCGATGAAAGAGAAAAGTCGATTATTGTAAGAAGGTTCTTTTTGATTCTGTCATCCGACTCAAGATTAAAAAAGCCTGTAAGGCCTTTCCTGAGCACCTCATAGCCGGGCTTTGAGTCATCTCTTTCCAGACTGCTGTACAATTCACTGCAAAACCTGTCAATCCCGCTGCCTGCCGAAACGGCAGATACAACTTCCCCGCCGGTTTCCGGAACATTGACTCCGGGGAACAGGAAAAAAAACAAAAGAAATAAAAAGATACCGGTAAATTTCACAGGCTTCCGGGTTGGTTTTTTTCGGGGATAAATATATCATTATTTCAGTATCCTAACTCGAAACAGTTCTGCATATTATGTAAAAAGACGTTAAATTTGTCTCATACTACCTGTTTTTCCCGAATATTGGGAAGAATTCCGTATAACTTCAGCGCCTTTATGTACACTTATGGACAAAGAATCAGTTTTAAGGCAGAGCGAACATCGCAGGGCACAGGGCACAGGGCGCAGGGCGCATCACAAGAATGCCGAGTGCCGACAGCCAATTCCCGATCAATTGTATTTTGAAACTCGGGAATCGTTCCGGGAATGGCTGAGCATAAATCATGACAAAAGTCCGGGGATCTGGATGATATATTACAAAAAGCATACATCAACCAGATGCATCGAATATAAAGAAGCCCTTGAAGAAGCGCTTTGCTTCGGGTGGATCGACAGCATCGTGAAGAGGATTGATGACGAACGCTATGTTAGAAAATTCACTCCAAGAACCAATATCTACAATTGGTCGGATGTAAACAAGAAGCTTGTCCTGTCGCTGATTGAAAAAGGCCTGATGACTGAAGCCGGACTGAGAAAAATTGGGGTCTGGTTAAAAACCGGCAGAATTAACTGGGACCCAGGAGCCAGAAGGACCGGCATCAGGGACAGGGAATTGCAGGTCCCGGAAAGATTTCTGAAAGCTCTGGCAGAAAATGAACCGGCCCTTATGAATTTCAATAATCTTTCAAAAACAAATAAGCGGTCTTACGTTTATTGGATTTCTTCAGCCAAAAGAGAGGAAACCATCAATAAAAGGATTAAAGAAGCAATTGAACTACTGAAAGAAAACAAACTAGCCGGGTTGAGATAAATCCTGAATTAATCCCAAAACAGTGTCTTTAGATAAAACTGATAAAAGCATCATTGTAAGCAGTGACCTCATTAATGATCCTGATTGCTTTTTCATTACCGGACTCCCGGCCGACGGCAAACCATACTCATTCGGAATGCACACGAATACAGGTATTTCCGGAGGAACCGGACCAATGGGAACCATCAGATCCCGTGTTATTGACATCCCAATTCCCCGAAGCAGAAAAGCACAGTTGTTTCACCTTGCAGGATTTCTTATAAAGGCAAGTTTCCTCCTTCTGTCCCTTATCATTTTTTACCTACTGCCTGTGCAAGAAAACAGAATAACTGTCAGGCTCCTGCTATCTGCATTGACATTGCTTGCCGGCGGTATTTCTACGATGATTTTTTATCTGATTGTAAAAGTGAAACCGAAATTCTTCCATGCAAAACATTACCCGCTTGTTGAGAAATACAGGTCAAAGGAATATAAAAGGGGGCCCCATCCCATGTTTTCGACCACACCAGTAGGTGTAATTTCCTGGTTACTAAGACTTCTGCTCTGAATTGCCATGTAACTAACCACGTAATTGATAAACGCTTTTGCAGAACATTAGCGGTGACTGATTTATTTCACTAATAAGAGAATTCGCGTTCAGTTTAGATTTCCCGTTACAAATGACGATTAATTGTTTTAATTTGCGGGTCAATAAATGACAATACTACAAACAGCTTTACAAATGATAATACAAATCAATTCCGACAAGAACATACAGGTTTCAGAAAAGCTTGAAGCATTTGTTTCAGAAAAGATAAGCCGTGCCCTACGAAGATTTTCAGGTAGAATAACCCGTATTGAAGTACATCTGTCCGATCAGAATGCCGGTAAATCAGGCGCTGATGACATACAATGCCGTATTGAGGCAAGGATCAAGAATTTGCAGCCTGTAACGGTCACGGCAAGAAGCGACACCAGGGAGAAAGCCCTTGGGGAGGCAATAGACAAGATTAAATCAGCGCTAGACTCCGCGATAGGTAAACTGAGTTCAAAATAATATTTCAGCCTGAAGCTTATTCCGGTGGCGGGTGAACTAATCGGGAACATTTACCCATGCCGGGTCCTGAGTGATAATACCTTTCTGCTCCTCAACGGCCTGACGGGGTATAGGCCAGTAATCGTGTTTCTCAGGATCATATACAGCTCCCCTCATGAAGAATCTGAACTCGGAATCCCTTGCTATAAAATCGTTCAGAACCTCGTCATCGATACCCCAGCGGCGAAGGTCAAAGAACCTGTGTCCTTCGGTTGCAAATTCCAGCCTTATTTCCATTCTCACTGCTTTTCTTGCCTCTTCCTTCCCTGAAAATGCTTCATGACCTTCAGGATATGGTTCCACCATGTAATTGGCAGCAGGCTTTGTCCAGTCCACAACCGGATTAAAGTTGAGGTTCTCATAGCTTGTACACAGTCCCATGACCGGAGTGCTGTTTTTAGCTCTTGTCCTGATCATGTTCACAAGTTCCCTTGCCTTTGCAAAGTCTCCTTCCTCAACAGCCACCTCTGCTCTCCAGAGAAGGATATTTGAAAGACGATACATTCTGTAATTTTTTCCATTGTAAAATCCTGAGCCATAATTATTAAGCGCGTGTTCGGATTTCATGTGCATGTATTTCTTTGTCATATAGGGACCTCCCCAATTTTGCTCTCTTATCCAATCGTTGCCGGGATTAATCCCCCATCCCAGGAAATCGATGCCTCTGCGGGCGATTGTCCAGTCGACCCGCGGATCGAGGAGATGATCAGTTGGAACAAAAGTTTCTGAGCTGGCTAAGCCCTGGTCATGGGCCAGCGGTTCACGATCTTCAATGTCAAGAACGGGAAGGCCTTCGTCTGTGACCTGAAAGGCTTCGAAAAGACACTGTGAAGGCTGAAACATGCCCCATCCGCCGCAGCTCGCAGGGCCTTTCTGAAAAAATGCGGCTCCAGCCGGATAAACGGAACAATATGCGGTGGATGTCGTCGCTGCCTGAATTTCAAAGATCGACTCTTTGTTGTTTTCATGTGTCATATCGTAATTATGCCAGAATTCAGGGGCAAGCTCAAAACGGCCGCTGTTAATTATGTCATCAAGGAGAGGCTTTGCCTTGTTGAGTTCATTCTGATACATGTGTGCATGTGCCTTTACGGCCATGGCGGCATATTTATGGAGTCTTCCTGGTTCAATTGAAGGAGGGGCCTCCGGAAGGTTATCGATTGCAAACTGGAGATCGGCTTCAATCTGATCCCAGGCCGGATCAGTATTGGGAACTTTCTCAGGCAATAAGGGATAAAGCTCGGCTTCGGTCCTGATATAGGGAATTTTCTCAAACACCTTGTTTGCCTGAAAATGTAACCAGGCCCTCAGCAATTTTGCTTCTGCCTCTATCTGCAAAGCCCTTTGCCTGCCAATCGGATTATCACCTTTCTGATTATCCGACAGAGCCAACAAGGTGCTGTTCGCCCTTGCCACACCTTCATAACAATCTCTCCATCTGTCAGCAAGAAAAAAATGTGAAGGTGTCATCTCATATCTATCAATTGACGGAAATGTAGACAATAACCCATAGTAGGCATCATCCGATGCAGTGCTCCCGTATGTCCAGTCTGTACACAAGGCACCACCGAACATTTTTCTTCCCCTCAGGTAGGCATAAGTTCCTACCAGTACGGCTTCAACACCGTCGGGAGATATGATTACCGATCCGGCAGCAGCCCCCGGGGGCTCTTCTCTCAGGAAATCCTCACTGCATGAGAATAATAACGGGATCGCTGCTAAAACACAAATAAAAGAAAAGAACCTGACCATAATTTCCTTGTTTAAAATCTGTGTTTGTACAAATGCTTTTTTCAAAGTTACACAATTACTTGTTTCGACTACTTTGTTAATGCTTTTTTTTGACAGCCCGCGGAGCCAATATCAAAATATTGTTTTTATCCGTTTTTCCTGAGAAAAGTGATATGACTCACCATAAACCTGATATCGCTCCAGGAAACCCTGTCTCCAAGAGCTTCTTTCACCGGTCCAATTCTAAGATCATCGCTTCCTTCCAGGTATTCTGTAATAAGATCGATTTTTTCCTTTGGCAGAAACCTGTCAACCGGTATCTCACCCATACCCACGTAATATGAAAGATGCTTTTCCACGGTACTTAGGCTCAGGTTTCTTTCCTTCGCTATCCCGGCGATTGTTTTTCCTTCCCTGAAAAGATCGAAACTGATTTTCTTTGTGTTCTCCCTTTCCTTTTTCGCTTTCTTCTTCACCGTGACCGGTATTTCAGGCGCTTCAATATTTTCCTTTTCGCGATACGAGCTAATGATGTCGAGGATCTCCTCCCCGTATTGCATCGATTTTTTTGCTCCCATTCCTTTTATCTGCTTAAGTTCGCGCGGTGTCTGAGGCAGGAAGTTAACCAGGTTAAGCATGGTCCTTTGTGGAAGTATCATATAATGCGGGAGAGCAGTCTCTTTTGCCAGCCTGTTACGCCATTCCCTGAGCAGCTTCATCAAAGCCGGATGCTTTACAACTCCCGATTTGTCGTCAGCAGAAGCGATATCGCGGGTCCTTGTTTCAGGGATTTCTATTGCCGCTTTTGCCCTGGCTTCAAGATATTTTCCGGTTTCGAAGCCAGGTCTGACAGCATTAAGGCATGCCAGCTTCGTAATGCACTCCTTACGAGTCCGTTCAAGGGCTTCATTCACTGATTTTCTGACGGCTCTGTTATCTGTTTCAACCCTTATGCCCGTGATTATGTCTTTCAGGTCGGTCTCAAGCTTGTCTGAAAAATAAACTGCTGCCTTCCTTATCCTTTCCTGGAGCAAAAGGTTGGTTTCAATATCAGGATCGTGGTTCAGGAGAATATTGATCTGGAGCCGGAATTTTTCCGCTACCTCCACAAGACCAGTTCTGACCGTAGACAACATATCATCCAGAATTTTGTGAAGATCTCCTAAAATGGCTTCACTATTCTCCTTTGACACTTTTATACAATAGCCGAGAGAATTTGCCATGGGTGCAAAATCGAACAATTCTGAAATAAGCTGTCGCTGATAGGCCTTTCTCGATTCATCAAGCTGATTGCGGCCGGATTGGTTCTGTAGCGGTCCGTTTACAAATTCCGATACTACCGGATTGTCGATCAGGCTTCTCCTGCCGATACGGCTGCTCAGGACAAGTCCGTCGAGTGAACGGCAGCGGCTGAGGGCGACATACACCTGTCCGTGGGCGAAGGCTGCGCTTGCATCTATAACAGCCCTGTCGAAAGTAAGTCCCTGGCTTTTATGAATGGTTATAGCCCATGCCAGTTTCAGCGGATACTGTGTGAATGTCCCGACCACTGTCTCATCTATCTCCTTCGTCTCGTCATTGAGTGTATACTTCATGTTCTGCCACTCGGCCTTTTCAACCTTGATGCTGAAATCGTCGCCGGGGCACCTGACAACTATAATATCATCGTCAAAGGAAATGATCTTTCCGATTTTGCCGTTAAAGAAAAGCCTGTCGCCCGACAGGTCATTCTTGATGAACATCACCTGTGCCCCGGTCTTCAGCACCAGTTCAGTGTCATTGGGATATGAGAATTCTGGGAATTCATCCTTTACAATGGCTGTGAAGCTGTGTGTCTTTCCCGGAAGTTTTTCCAGCCTTGAATCGTTAATGGTCCGGGCCTGGTGATTATGAGTGGTAAGGGTAATGTACCCGCCTCCGGAATCAGGGTCAAAATCAGGAATATATCTTTTATTGAGTTCATCCAGCACTGCCTGGTTCACATCATTGTTACGAATCCTGTTAAGCAGGTCAATAAAGACCTGGTCATCCTGCCTGAAGATATGTTTCAGCTCTATTGTCACAAAGTCAGTGTTTTCCAGGGCTTTGCTTTCGAAGAAGAAGAATGATTGATAATACCTGCCAAGAATCTCCCTGTCGTCGTCTTTTACAACCGGTGCCAGTTGCTGAAGGTCGCCGATCATCAGCAGCTGTACTCCACCAAAAGGGATGAACCGATTCCTGTATCTCCTCAGGGCCGAATCGATGGCATCGAGTGTATCGGCCCTGACCATGCTTATCTCATCGATTACAAGCAGGTCGAGGCTCCTTATGATGTTGATCTTTTCCCGGCTCATCTTGTATCCGGGCCGGTCAGCGCGTTCAGGTTTTTCTGTACTGCCGGCTTCTGACAGATATAATGAAGGGATAAATGGATGAAAGGGCAGCTGAAAGAATGAATGGATTGTAACACCTCCGGCATTGATAGCGGCAACACCCGTGGGGGCGACAACGATCATCCGCTTGGGAGATTTAAGCTTCAGGTTTTTAAGGAAGGTTGTCTTCCCCGTACCAGCTTTCCCGGTGAGAAATATGCTTCGGTTGGTATGCTGAACAAAATCAAAAGCAAGCTGAAGATCCTTGTCCGCTTCTGTTTTCATGATCCTGAATATAAATGACGCAGCGAAAAACTTAATCCAAATATAAACAATAATTGATTCACTGGAAATACCTGACGGGAGGATCTATTATCGGAAACGACATATTGTTTACGGTTTTGCAGAAATGGATCATCGGGGAATTATGTCAGTGCAGCTACTGCGTAATGCTTCCTTAACCTAGTTGTACTCACCACATATTATTTTAGCCACATAACGCCGGTCGGATAATCCTTTGATTGCCGGAATAACTGCGGCGTAATGCCTGATATTGTATTGAGAAAATCAGGAATGACTGATATTTCGTAATTAAATGATTTATATCTTCCACCCATGCTAAATTATATTTATATTATTGTTTAGCTGTAATTAAGCCGCAATAAACTTTTATCATTTTATAAGAAATAACTATGGCATTAAATTTTACTTTTAAATCTCCAGGCTATCTTCATTTTAAGGGAGGGAAACCAGCTTATGCAGGTCACAAGGAATCAAAAATAGAGATTGTTGTTGAACAATCTTACCGTAACAATTATAATATGATGGTATTTCGGGATAAAGATAATTTATCAAAAAAAAATGAACCATTGTTTTCCGTAAGCAATATGAAGATAATGGAGCAAAGTCCAAGCAGATATATTCTCCAGGATTGGGATGAAAATGAGTATGGAGAGCCTGTCAGGCATTATGAATTAACTGTTAATTTTAAAAAGGATCAGGTTTATAATTGTATTTTAAACTTGTGCGACGAAGAGACTATTTATGTTTTTTTAAATGATGCCGAGATCTCGAACCAAATCTATGTCTGGAACTACAGTTCCTATAATCCTGATAAAAATGGCGTTTTCAAAGAAAGATTATTGAACGGCTTCTACAATGAATGGACTTTTGTAAACAATCTAAAACATGGCGAGTGGACGGCATTTACTAAACACGGCCATATTATAGAACATGGCTGTTATCATTTAGGAAAACCTGAAGGAGAATACATATCGTATTACGGACATGGTCAGGTAAGGTTCATGTGTACCTACAAAAATGGCAGAAAGAACGGATTGGCAAAATATTTTAATGAAGAAGGATTCATTATACTTGAGGGCAACTATCTCAATGATAAGGCAGTCGGCAAATGGATCAGTTACAATAAAAAAGGGGAATTTGACCGGGCTGATGATTATGGCGAAAAAGGCTTGCCTTTGTTTTTTGAAAACATAAGTGGTTCAGGAGTTTTCGTTTGCAGAGAATGTGGATTCAAAACAAAGATTACCGGTCATTTACACGGCTCTTGCGGAAAAGACAACAAGAGATGCTGGACATTGGGTTTTCAATGTCAGCTCTGCGGAAAATTTCATGTCCGATTATATACACTGGAAAAAAGGGAATTAGACTTAAACTGTGAATGTGGCGGTCAGATCGATAATAAGAAAGCATTGTTCTGTCCGGAATGTAAAAGTTATAATTGTGAATATTTCATAACATTTATAACCTGATCTTTTCAAAGAGATCTTCTTTTAGCAAACCAGGGTTTTACTTAACCGGTTATTACTTTTCGCCTAAGATCTTTATCCTGTTTTCAGCGTTGGAACACCCTGATAATTCTCCCGATAATATTGTATAGTTCCTGCTGCTTATCATCCGTTTCAAGAATCTTTCCGCGGCTTAACTTTTATTATTGAGACAGCAATTTTTATATTTTTTACCACTGCTGCATGGGCAGGGATCATTTCTTCCTGGTTTCTGGTCAATCTTTAATAATTCATTCGTGGAAGCGGAGGAGAGATTCTTCTCCGGATAAGGATGCCATGTTGCTGTAATTTGATGGTAGCGGTCATAAATATTTAGAAGTTCCTTTTTAAAAAAGTCTTTACATGGTTCGTAAATTTCCTTTTCAACGTCATTAAAATCACCACATATCATCCTGTTTACATAACCGAGGTCAAATAATTTCTTAATTTCCGGCAATAGTTCGCTTGCTCTTAAGTCCAGCACATCGGAGATTGCCATCCCGATAAAGTCACTGTCAATTATTTCATCTTCCAATAATGCTCCGGCCAAATGATTAAATATATCCCTGAACCATTTAATGACTTCTCCTTTCCTTTTCGGTTGATGAAGGCCTATTTGACCTACACAACATGAAATCTCACTTCTTGCATAAGTCCAGATATTCGGAGTCAACACAAAATCTTTCAGAGTTTCCAGGTTGTTTTCAGACAAATAATAAAGAGGTTCCCATAAGCCGTTTGTCATAAAATCGCCATACCAGAACTCTATGAAATCCTCTTCCTGCCGGAGTGTTTCAAGAATGTCAACCAGAGCTTCGCTCGCTTTTAATTCCCCCAGGATATAGATAGCGTGGATAGGAAAACTCATCCGGTTTTCAGGCCAATTTTTGCTCTTTTCTGTCAGCCTTTTAAAATATTCATATCTGAAAACAGAGTCTTTTAGAATGAGTTTTAAATCGGAAACCAGACTGTTACGTGGCAGGTTTAGAATGATTTCCAGTTTTTCTATTCTATTCTCAGTCCGTTTTCATAAAGCCAGTCAATTTCCCTGTTTATAAAATCAGGTTTCGTTTCTCTTTGGATTACTTTATTATGCTTAACGGTTTTAACACTTATTCTGGTTTTATTTTCTTCCTCCATTCTTTTTAAGCCAGCTTTTAGATAGGCTTTCATTATATAGGGATAAACCTCCTCAGTATCAGGATGTGAGGGGGCAATTTCCCGGAGAATCTCATACCGCGATTCGGCAGCTTCGAGATTGCCTATTGCACAGAAATACATTATGGCGAGTCTGTAAAAACCGATAACTTCTGAAAGATGAAAACAATCTCTGTCGGGGTAAAGCTCCTGAATCTCCATCATTTCTCCCACCACCTCCGGGATCTTTTCGTATTGCTCTTTATCATAATATTCAAAAGCCAGATTCAATCTCCCAAACAGATAATCAGGATGTTCCTGCACAATGTAACGATTGATCTCCCTCGCTTTTTCAATATTGCCAGTCTTCATCCAGGCAACAGAAAGAAAGTTTTTCAATTGTGGAACACCCGGATACTGTCTAATATACCTGGTTAGCTTTTCAATATTCTTCTTCCCGCCCTTCAAGGCTCTTTTGTGAAGGTCATACATCTGCCGGTAAAGCTCCTCCGGGATACCGGCCGCGGCGTTGAGATCCTCCGGATCAGTGGTAATTGTATATTTGTACTCCTTAAACCTGTTCTTCATGTAATGTTTACTTCAGTGTTACCACAAAAGTAAATATTTATTATACTCTTTCTTTGTGGTCTTAAATCAAGTATTGACTTTAATCCGTATATAATTTTATTTTAATGGTCGAATAGCCTGCCCCGCTCAAGCGGGGGAACCTATTTCTTTAAAAATCTTTCAAATACCTTCGCCATGATTTCCTGTTCAGATTTAGGAAGTTGATACCGATTGGCGATTCTACGCCAATCAGTTACGGCTTTCCTTATACGATCTATTATTATTAAACCATCATCCTTATTCAAACGGAAATATTCTAAAACTTTTAATGGGAGGTCCAGTGTAAGTGAATTATGCCTACCCAATGAGCATAAACATAAATATTTCTGATGTCGTTTCTCTGTCCCATGATTTTAGGTTTTACCTGTTTTTTTTGGGGGCACGTTCCTTGATTATTAAATTGGCATCTTGAAGTTTTCTTCCAAGATCATCATCTTTAGCCACCTTGTCTATATCCTTTTCAAGGCCAAGTACCATAAGCACTTTAACATATGCTCCAATGCTTACAGTGGGACTTCCCCTTTCTATAGACAATAGAGTAGGTCTGCTAATATTTGCCCTTTCAGAGACCTGCTGTGTACTATATTTTCTTCTCAACCTGGCTAGTTTAATATTATCACCAAGCTTTGAGAGGGCTTTCTGAGCCTTTGGTAACAATATTGAATTTGTGGATTTCATAATGTAAAATAATATTTACAAATATATTAGTTTTCGTAAAATAAAATTAACATTATGATTAATATCTGGAAAATAAAACCAGCCTGTGCTAAAAAAAACAAGACAGGATAGAGTTTGGCATATTCAAGTGTAAGCAACAATTCAGCACATAGTTACTAATATGAAAGACTTTCGTACACATGATCTATACGAGAAGGGATACTGTGCAAGGAGTTCAAAGTTGTGCAACTTTTTTCTGTAAATTATAAAGTCTCAGTTATAAAATCAAAACACATCCGATAATACCTTACCCTTCATCAACTTTTCATAGGTAGTGTACCTCGGTGCTTGCGGAGCTGACCTTTTTTTCTTGGTATCAAATTTAACAGGATTGATTTCCTTTGCAGGTTCCTTAAAATAAACGATATTTTTATTGGTTTCCTTATACTTTTCAATTTTGGCCACCTCAGCCAGATGAGTTATTGCAGATATTGGAGCAACCTGATAAGCAGCAATATATTTGATGCGGTTAAGCATTGATGATGAAATCCTGTTTGTCTCATGCATTACTTTCGATAAATGCCGATTGAAAGCCTTCTACCTGAGCAGGAACAACAATCGTCTCCAGTTCCTCAACAAGATCATAGTAATTTCCATTCCTTCTTCCCTCCCTGTCTGCAGAAACTTCAATCAAAAATTTATGACCAGATAATAAATCTGACCAGATAAAGGATTTTTGTTGCCAAATTAATCTCTTATTAATTCCTTTGTACAAAACAGGTGTTATGCAAAAGTCATTGAAAAAGGAGAAAGTTCCATTCTCATATAAGCCATCCTCCATGAGTCTTGATGAATGGCAAACTCAACTCAGGAAACAATATGCAGTAGATCAGCATTTCAAGATAAAGAATATTGGTAACCACCCGTTTTTTTCAGATTTTGAGGTGTTTAATCCGGAATCCGGGAAAACTTACAAAGTTTCAATACGTGATAACATAAAAAGTTTTCATTTCTGCAGTTGCCCGGATTTCACAATTAATAATCTGGGAACATGTAAACACATAGAATATTTACTTCATTATTTTGAGAAATATAAAAAATACAAAAAGTATTTTACTGCCAGACAGAAAATCGGTTATTCTTCTTTGAGCGTTTTTTACGGTTTGGAAAGAAAAATTAAACTTAAGAAAGCTGATTTCATCCCGGTTTTTGAAGATGAAGAGTTCTTTTTCGACGAAGATGGCTTTCTGTTTCCCTCCAGATTATCAGAATTGGGCTCCTTTATTCAAAAAGCCAGGCTCACAGACCCAAATTTGAAGGTTTACCCGGATATTTTTGAAATGATTTCCCAACAACGGAAAGAGGAGCACCGGAAGAAACTGGTATCTGAAATTTTTCCCCGGGGAAAGGACAGCGAAATTTTTGAAGGACTGATTAATACTCGTTTATATCCTTACCAGAAGGAAGGAATAATCCGTATCGTGGAAGCGGGCAGGGTTCTTTTAGCTGATGACATGGGTTTGGGGAAGACTATCCAGGCAATTGCGGCAATTGAATTATTTCATAAATACCTGGATGTCAATAAAGTTCTTATTATCTGCCCAACATCTCTTAAATATCAGTGGAAAAGTGAAATACAAAAATTTACCGGCAGGAATTCCTTAATCATTGAAGGGTTGATCCATAAACGAAAAGAACTATATGCTGAAAAGGATTTTATCAAGATTATCAGTTACGGTGCCGGAAGAAATGATTCTGAATTCATAAATAACTGGGGGCCTGATCTGGTAATCATTGATGAAGCACAAAGGATTAAAAACTGGAAAACACAAACAGCCCGATCTGTAAAGAAGATACAGTCTGAATATCTAATTGTGCTTACAGGCACTCCCCTGGAAAACAGGATTGATGAGATACATTCAATAGTTGAATATATTGACAGGTACAGGTTGGGGGCACTTTTCAGATTTCTTGACAATCATCAGGTAACTGATATAAATGGCAAACTCACCGGTTACAGGAACCTCAGGAACATTAACAAAACACTGGAAGGGATATTGATCAGAAGGACTAAAAAAGAGATTGCCGACCAGTTGCCCGACAGAATTGATAAGAACTTTTTCGTGGAGATGACCCCGGAGCAAATTACTGATCATAACAGTTACTACGATCATGTATCCCAATTAATCAGTAAATGGATACGAACTAAACATCTTAGTGAAGAAGAAAGACAAAAGCTATTATCATACCTGAATTGTATGCGGATGGTTTGTGATTCAACCTATATTCTGAATCCGAAAACAAACCATGGAAATAAAATCAAAGAAATCTCAGGTATCATTGAAGAATTAACCGAAAACCCCGAGAACAAGCTGGTTATTTTTAGTCAGTGGAAACGAATGTTTGACCTTCTGATAAAAGAGCTTAAGGGGAAGGGCTTAGCCTATGAGTATCTTAATGGAGACATTCCTGCAATTCAGCGAAAAGAAATAATTGAAAGATTTCACAAAAATCCGGATGTGAAAATATTTCTTTCCACCGATGCCGGAGGAGTCGGTGTAAACCTCCAGAATGCAAACATATTGATAAATATTGACCTGCCCTGGAATCCTGCAGTTTTGGAACAAAGAATCGGCAGAATATACAGGCTGGGACAAAAAAAACATATTAACGTGTTCAATTTTATTTCAAAAGGCTCAATTGAACACAGGATATTGTATTTACTTGGTTTTAAGAAATCTGTTTTTACCGGGGTAATTGAGGATGAAGGAAAGGACGAAGTTATGCTTGAAGGTTTCATGGAGTCAGTGAGAGCTCTGACTGAAGTTGACACTGAAAATTTCATAATAAACCCATCTTCGGGCCCACCTCTTCAAGAAGCTGAGACTGAATTATCAGGCAACGATTTTGCAAAAGAGCAAAAGGCCACGGATCATCATGTTGCAACAGATGAAAACAGAGCGGATGCGAATACCGGAGTCAATGCCGGTCGCACTTCCACGGAATCTATTTTAAAAAGAATCGGAGGTTTGATAAAAAAAATAGCGGGAAAAATATTTGGCAGGAAATAAAATAGAGTGGCTTTGCCCCGGATGCCGTAATGAGGGGAGAATCAGACACTGACAGGGTACAAGGTGGGATAATTCAGCAACTATAAAGAAACAGTAAAATGATAAAACTACAACTTGGCGACATTACAAAGATCGGGGTTGATGCAATTGTCAACGCGGCAAATTCGTCGCTTCTCGGCGGGGGTGGTGTTGACGGGGCTATCCACAGGGCAGGAGGCAGGGCTATCCTGGACGAATGCATGAAAATTGTTGAGAGACAGGGCGGTTGCCCCACTGGTGAGGCGGTGATAACCACGGCCGGGAATATGCCGGCCAGGTATGTCATTCATACAGTGGGTCCGGTATGGCACGGCGGAATGAATGATGAGGATCAGCTGCTTGCAAATGCATATTCCAACTCATTGCGTCTTGCGGTGGATAACGGAGTAAAAACTATTGCATTTCCCAATATCAGCACCGGAGTCTACGGCTTCCCGAAAGAGAGGGCAGCGAAGATTGCCATTGAAACTGTCAGAAAATTTTTGGAAAAGGACAAATCCCTGAATGAAGTGGTATTCGTCTGTTTTGACCGGGAGAACCATGAAATCTACGAGAGGTTGCTGAATGCCTGAACAGCGAGTTTACTGCTAACTATAACAACGAAAAACACAATTGAGTTTTGCAGATGCAAAATGAATAATTCCCACATTTGGATTCAAAACAAAACCTGATTACCATGCAAAGTGCAGAAAGCCGGCCATATCCGGAATACCCGGCCAATGCCGGCAAATAACTTGAAACAGAGGGGGATATTATATGATGATTTATAAAAAATGAATCATTTTACCTTAGTTTACAAAATAGTCTTCACTGCTATCCACTATAAAAGAAAATTATTTTTTAACTGCTGTAATAGCAATTCTACATTTATTTCAGGTATTCCCAAGTCTCTAAACAAAAGTTTTTCCGGAAGATTATCTTTTACTTCGTCAACAAAATCCGATAGATCTTTTTTAAGAGTACCCGGCACAACAAAACTATCTTCCTCACTGAACAATGTAGCTAATCTGAAAATGTCGGTTTTATGTTTTTTGATTTTCCTACTGTCAATAGCTTCGCCAGCCTTTCTTCTTTCATTCAGATCCAAAAAGGCTTTTGCTTTTAAGCAAATTAATGAATCTGAAGAAGCATAGTTAATTCCATCTGCAAGCGTACAATTAGAAATCGTATAATTATAATAGTCATCATCCAAAAGAATTGCAGATAAGCTTGATAGATCATCTTCCACAGGAATAGGAGTCAAATGTATATCCGGATGAGGATCTATAATATCTGGCATTCTGGAAAATAGTTCAACCTGACTTGGAAACTCTTTATTAGAAGGATTTAAAAACCGATAATAGTTTCTCTTTTTTTCACCGCTTTGTTTTTCTTCATATTCTCCGGCTTTTATAAAATCCCAAAATCTTATTACAAATTCTGATTTAAGTGCTTCCACAATCAGTATCATATCTATATCCCTGGTTACCCGAGGTATTAATCCTTCTTTAGCAAGTACAAAATCACAGGCAGTGCCTCCGATTATAATATAGCTTTCAGGAAACTCCTTAAAATATTCCTTGAATTTTTCAATTCCAATTACCACAAGTATTTGTTTTTTAATTTATCCAACTCCATTTTAATCCTTTCGTCATGATTGTTTTGCAAGCTTAAATACAAGGACAAAGGATCTACAAGGTCATTTTTTTCAAGATTATTAATTAGGAGCATAGGATCATATTTCCAGATTTCAAGACAATACTTACCTTCAAATTTATTAAGACTTATTAAATCATTGTTTTCTTTCATAATCTTGAATGACCTGCTATCTGTAGCATAATAGACGGTATTCTCTGGATTTATAATCGTATAATTTGCCAAAGCAGTAATATTTGACTTGAGTAATTTCCAT
>JAAYQC010000025.1 GCA_012519515.1 Bacteroidales bacterium
AGCGGTTAAAGGAAGAAACCGTGAAGCGGTTCAATTTTAATAACCTCCGGTGCAACCGGAGGTAAACTGCCCCCTATGATGTAAAGCCCTGACAAGCCTGCCCCGCAAAAGCGGGGGGGCGATAGAACGGCACAGAGTCAACGTTATAATAGAACGAACTCGAACTGGAACCTCGAACTTTCAACTTTTATTTGAAGCGCATACTACTTGCCGCTCGCCGTTCCTCAACCCTCTATCTCAGAATGATACTCCTGCAGTGATTTTACCTTGTACTCTCCGTTCTGACGGGCTTTGATGCCTTCCGTTGCCGAGAGTGCTGCCGAGGTTGTCGTGATATAAGGCACCTTGTACCTGATGGCATTCTTCCTTATGTAGGAATCATCATACTCGCTGAGCCGGCCGGCCGGGGTGTTTATAACAAGATCAATCTCCTTGTTCTTGATCGCATCAACAATATTTGGCCTTCCCTCGTGGACTTTCAGAATGAGGTCGGCGGGAATGCCGTTGTCAATAAGGAACTTCCTGGTACCACCGGTCGAAATGATTGTAAATCCCATATCCCTGAAATTCCTGGCGGCCGGCAGTATCCTGTCCTTGTCGCGGTCGGCAATGGTAATAAGCACATTCCCCTTTATCGGAAGGGGCAGGAGGATTGCTTCCTGCGATTTGAAAAATGCCATTCCGTATGAGTCGGCCATGCCGAGTACTTCGCCTGTTGACCTCATCTCGGGACCAAGAAGCGGATCAATAGCCGGGAACATGTTGAAGGGGAAGACGGCTTCCTTTACTCCGTAATGCTTTATGCTACGTTTCTTTAGCCCGAATTCCGAAAGCTTCTGGCCAAGCATTATCTGGGTAGCTATCCGTGCCATGGAAATGCCACAGACCTTCGACACCAGGGGAACGGTACGCGAAGCCCTTGGATTGGCTTCAAGTATGTACACGGTGTCTTCATATATCGCGTACTGGATGTTCAGAAGTCCGACTACATTAAGCTCTATTGCCAGTCTCCTGGTGTAGTCGTAAATTGTCTTCCTGTGTTCCTTTGGGATGACCACGGGAGGAATCACACAGGCCGAATCGCCCGAATGGATGCCGGCGTATTCGATATGCTGCATGATAGCCGGTACAAAGGCATTGGAGCCGTCCGATATGGCATCGGCTTCCGATTCGATCGCGTCTTCGAGGAACTTGTCGAGAAGAAGAGGTCTGTCGGGTGATACACCGATGGCAGTTGCCACGTATTCGGCCAGCATCTTCTCGTCGAGGATGATCTTCATAGCCCTTCCTCCAAGAACATATGACGGTCGTATCATCAGCGGGTAGCCTATCCTTTCCGATATTTTAAGGGCTTCCTCCATGTTGCTTGCCATTCCCGATTCAGGCTGGGGAATACCGAGTTTGTCTATCACGTGCCTGAACCGGTCGCGGTCCTCGGCTAGATCAATGGTCTCGGGAGTGGTACCGAGTATCTTCACTCCGGCTTCAGCAAGTTCCCTGGCAAGATTCAGAGGAGTCTGGCCTCCGAACTGAACTATCACACCTTCGGGCTTCTCCTTTTCATAAATACTGAGGACATCCTCCGCGGTAAGGGGTTCAAAATACAGCCTGTCGGAGGTGTCGAAATCGGTCGAAACAGTCTCGGGGTTACAGTTAACCATTATCGATTCATATCCGGCGTCGCGTATTGCAAAGGCGGCATGCACGCAGCAATAATCGAATTCGATGCCCTGACCTATCCTGTTTGGTCCGCCTCCCAGAACCATTATCTTCTTTTTGTTGCTTACCGGAACGCTGTCCGCCGCGTTGTATGTCGAAAAATAATAGGCAGCGTCGGGAACCCCGCTTACCGGTACCGGTTCCCAGGCTTCGTTCATACCGAGGGATTTCCGTTTTGCCCTTATGGCTTTTTCATGAATCCCGAGAAGTTTGGAAAGATATCTGTCGGAGAAGCCATTCTTCTTCGCCGTGATGAGCATGTCGTTTGGCAGCATCATGCCCTTGTAGCCGATTATCTTTTCCTCCATCTCCACCAGTTCCCTCATCTGTTCGATGAACCAGGTTTTTATCCCGGTTTTCCGGTGAAGGTCATCCGTTGTGGCTCCCTTGCGAAGGGCTTCGTACATTATGAACTGACGTTCGCTTGATGGATGGTTGAGCATGTTCATCAGTTCTTCCAGGGACTTTTTATTGAAATCCTTCGCGAAACCCAGGCCGTATCGCCCTATCTCGAGCGACCTTATTGCCTTCTGAAGAGCTTCCTTGTAGTTTTTTCCTATGCTCATCACCTCGCCCACGGCCTGCATCTGGGTGCCAAGCTTGTCTTCCAGTCCTTCGAACTTCTCGAATGCCCATCTCGGGAATTTAACAACAACATAATCGCCCGAAGGGGTGTATTTGTCAAGTGTTCCTTCGCGCCAGTAAGGCAGTTCATCGAGGGTGAGGCCTCCTGCAAGAAGCGCCGAGACGAACGCGATGGGGAATCCTGTTGCCTTTGAAGCAAGGGCGGAGGAACGGGATGTCCTCGGATTGATTTCTATCACCACAACCCTGTCGGATACCGGATCGTGGGCAAACTGTACATTTGTTCCTCCGATAACCTCAATGGCTTCAACTATGTCGTAAGCATGTTTCTGAAGCCTGTTTTGCAATTCCTGGCTTATGGTCAGCATGGGAGCGGTGCAGAATGAGTCGCCTGTGTGAACACCCATCGGATCCACATTCTCTATGAAGCAGACCGTGATCATCTGGTTCTTTGCGTCCCTCACAACCTCCAGTTCAAGCTCTTCCCATCCCAGCACCGATTCTTCAATCAGTACCTGGTTCACTATGCTTGCTGCCAGGCCCCTGCCGGCTATTGTACGAAGTTCCTCTACATTGTAAGCAAGTCCGCCGCCCGTGCCACCCATGGTATAGGCCGGACGAACCACAACAGGATAACCCAGACTAGCAGCTACCTTTTCGGCTTCTTCAACGCTGTTCACGGCCTGACTGAGAGGCATCCCGATGCCAAGACGGTTCATGGTCTCCTTGAAGGCAACCCTGTCCTCACCTCTTTCGATGGCATCGATATTGACGCCGATAACCTTCACGTTGTACTTTTCCAGAATACCTTTTTTGGCCAGAAGGGAGGACAGATTCAGACCGGTCTGACCGCCAAGATTCGGCAAGAGGGCATCAGGCCTCTCTTTTTTGATTATCTCGGTAAGAGCATACTCGTCGAGTGGTTCAACATAGGTGGCATCGGCAATTCCCGGATCGGTCATAATGGTCGCCGGATTTGAATTGACCAGTACTATCTTGTAGCCCAGCGACCTGAGCGCCTTGCAGGCCTGGGTTCCCGAGTAGTCAAATTCACAGGCCTGACCGATGATGATCGGTCCTGAACCTATTATCATTACCTTGCTGATATCTTCACGTTTTGGCATAAGGGTCTTTTTTTCCGGCGGCAAGTTAGAAAATCAAATCGATAACTCATTGATCCGGCCCGGATTCAATACTACAGATTTATGAACAAAGCCAGAATTATGTTTTTATCCCCGACAACCATACACCCGGCCGGATGCACAATGTCGTCCTTTATGTCAGGCTTTTCATGTGCTGCACATTGCCGGAAGACCGCGAAAATCCGGAATGGACCGGGACCCGTGGAAGAATTCTATTGGAAAAGGATAAAAGAACAGCTGTAGTTTCTGATACAACAGATTTTTTATTAATTTGGTGCAAACTATAATCCTACGCCAAAACATGAACACAACCAGAAGAACATTCATTAAATCGGGCGCGGCATTGCTTGCAGCCGCGGCAGTCATGCCCGGAGAATTGCTTGCATCCAAAAAACAGAAAAAGGGGATCATCGCGATACAGCTTTACAGCATCCGCGCCGACATGAGCAAGGATCCTCTCGGATCGCTGAAAAAAGTTGCAGAAATGGGCTATGAATATGTAGAGCATGCAAACTATGTTGACAGGAAATTCTACGGCTACAGCCCGAAGGAGTTCAGAAAAGTCCTTGACGATCTCGGACTCAATATGATAAGCGGACATACGGTGATGGGACCTGAACATTGGGATGAGTCAAAAAACGATTTCTCCGACAGCTGGAAATACACGGTTGACGATGCTGCCGTACTTGGTCAGAAATATGTTGTCAGCCCTTCGATGGACAACAGCATGAGAAACAAATATGACGATTTCATGCGTTACATGGAGATATTCAACAAATGCGGGGATCTCTGCAAAAACCAGGGGATGAAGTTCGGATATCATAACCATGCCTTTGAATTCAACGAGAAACTGAACAACGAAAAGCTCTTCGACATCATGATGAGAAGCATGGATCCCGATAAGGTTGTGGTTCAGCTCGATATAGGCAATCTTTACAACGGGGGAGCCGTGGCCCTGGATGTTGTGCGTCAGTATCCCGGAAGGTTCGAGAACCTCCATGTGAAAGACGAAATCGTCGCTTCCTCCGGAAACGATAAATATGAAAGCACCATAATCGGCCAGGGGATTGTCAATGCCAGGGAGGTAATAGATCTTGCAACAAAAATCGGCGGAACCGAAGTTTACATTATTGAGCAGGAGTCATACCAGGGCAAGACACCGATGGAATGCATCGAGGAGAACCTGAAAGTCATGAAGAGCTGGGGTTACTGATTTAAGCCCGCTATTTAAAATGACGCGGCGCAAAATCATTCAGCGCCCGGCGCCATGTAAGCCATTCGTGATTATTTTCTTCTTTGATCCGTAAACCTGTTATACGCTTTGAAAGATATAACAATTTAACGGGAAATTGATTACTGTTTTGAAGGTTTGCCTGATCGGATGAGCTCCTGTCTGGGCTGATACACCGGCGATTATATTCAGAGTTGTTAATTCTTTCCGAAAGTATACCTGATTCCCCATAAACTCCGGAGATTCGGATCGAAATCAATAATAAATTCCGGTGCCAGTTCAAACACAAGGGAGAGTCTTTTGAATTCCTGCAGGGGAAATATCTCAAGCTGGGCCGGCACAGTTATAGCGTCTACAAGGTCATAATCGCGGAATAGCCCTGCTTTGAGTCCCACTCCAACGGAAAACCTGTGATAAGGACGTGCCTTAAAATTGTAGAAGAGGTCAGCCTCCATCAGGATATCATCAATTGATCTGTTTGCAAAAACCTTCAATTCCCCGCTCAAGGGTCTGTTCTGGCTTGTATTTATCCCAAGGGAATAAATGGAATAGCTTGTTACTCCAATCTGCGACCAGCAATTAAGGCTTAGTGCTGTCAGTAATAATACTAATGATAGTTTTGTAATGGTTTTCATGGTTTTTTGTTTATAATTAGAGCCGCACGGCCGTGCGGCTTTACGGGTCACACGGGTCACACGGGTCACACGGGTCACACGGGTCACACGGGTCACACGGGTCACACGGGCCACACGAGGCACACGGGTCACGCGGGTCACACGGACCGTTTTGTGGAGATGGGGGGAGTCGAACCCCCGACCTTTTGACTGCGAGTCAAACGCTCTGGCCAACTTAGCTAAATCCCCTTAAACCATTATACAAAATTAATTAAAAAATGTTAACTCCATATGTTTAAGGGCAGCTACCCGTAGACCCTATGCAAGGGGTGTTAAGCCGATGTGAATTATTTTCAAAGCATCCCGGTGGAAAGGGTGCTTTTGAGCTTTGCCACGTGGGTATTGAAAAATACTTTTCTTAGTTGTCAGCTTTTCCCGATAATCCGTGAAGGAATAAAGAAATCTTCACTTTTGAGATTGCATTTTTTCGCGATATACTTGCAGTAATCAAGTCTCCCTGCCTTATTGTCGCGGGTATCGGAACCGAAAGTAAATTTCAAACCCTCTTCTTTTGCCATAAGGATAAATTTTTCGTGAGGAGTGTGAGCCAAATCATTTATTTCAATGTTCAGCTTTTTGTTTTTCAGGGCAGCAATTATCTGCTGCATCCGGTCCTCTGTCCATAGTGTGTAGTAATCGCGGGCGATGCACACCGGAAGAAAAAGAGGCCAGCCGAATATGTTTAAAGGCTCGTCATTATTGATGACTTGCAGGATTTGAGCCATGTATTTCTCCATGAAATATTCAGGATCATCAATATAGGTGTCGAAATTCCAAATTTGGAGAATTTCCCCGTAGTTGTTCCCCGATGGTATTGTCTGGGCATCCATCAGAACATAGTCGAGTTTGGCAATCAATTCAGGGGAGAATAAAGCTGACCATCCGGGACGCATAGGCTGCAATCCTATATAGACCGGATAGGGTAGAAGCGATTCGATGTACTGTTCCAGAGTGGCGTCATCACGAACCCTGAAGCCGGGATTTTCAACAACTCCAAAACGGACACCGGTGTTCTTTGAGATTTCCATCAGAGAGTCGATTGTGAAACTGTCGGTCAGGTGCACGTGAAGATCGAGCAGGGGGAATTCTTCGCTGCCTGATTTTGCGAAAGTGCAGGAGAGAGGTGAGATCGCCAGAAGGCTGCCGGCAATACCAGCGTTTTTTAAGAAGGTTCTGCGATGCATTTTTGATTATTGTTTGATAAGTTAGTATTATAGAGTAATATCTATTTCAGTTACACTTGTTTTTATAGTGATCTCTATCGAAGATTCTTCCGATCCAAAGTTATAATTATTTATCAGGTATAGAAATTAATACAAAGATTGTCAATTGCCAGTTAGGAGGCTGATATCCTGACATTTCAATTATGATCGCGTGAAGACACTTTTTGCACTTATACACGAAATAAATAATAAAATCCCGAACTATTTCATGTATATCTGTAATAATTACTACATTTGCATAGAATTAAATCTATAAAGCGATAACATGTTGAAATTTCCAACCGTACTCTACCGGAGAGATACTTATATTGAACGTATAAAGCCATTTATGCATACACCTATCGTAAAAGTAATGATTGGGCATCGAAGGGTGGGCAAAAGTTATATTCTTTATCAACTTATTGACGAAATAAGGAATAACGAGCATGATGCCAATATAATATATATCAACAAGGAAGATATTGCCTATGTGGATATTG
>JAAYQC010000224.1 GCA_012519515.1 Bacteroidales bacterium
ATCCCGTAGGGATGCCGGCCCATAGCCAGGGGTCTTCAGACCCCTGGTAGGGAGGTAGTAAAGATTCCCCCTCGACCCCGCAAGGGGTCGCATCCCCGTTGATTGAGAATCTATTGAACTACACGGTAGAATTTCCTGTCGTTCAAACTCACATCCACTTCGTATTCACCCTCCTGCGCACCCTCCACGGGGCTCCAGAGAATGAGGTCGCCGCTCGCTTCCAGTTTGCCGCCGCTATAGGTCAGGATGAGCTTGCCGCCCTTCACTTCAAAGCTCAATAACGGATCCTCTGAGGGCGTCCATGTTGCTGTGCGGTATCCATTCCAGGTAGGCGTCGTCCAGCCGGCGGTTCCCGCGATATAATAGAGTATGGGATCGCTAGTAAAGACCTCTTCCCCAAGTTCCGGAGCATCGCCCTTGAAGTAAACTTTAGACAAAGGAGTTTGGCTAAACGCAGAATCACTAATCTCTGTAACATTCTCTGGGATAGTGATTTTTATTAAGTTTTCACAGTTCCTAAAAGCTGACCAATCGATCTTAGTAACACTATCTGGGATAGTGACGTTCGTCAGACTTGTGCAGTACTCAAATACTGCCCAATCAATGTAGGTAATGCTGTCTGGGATTACAATGTTTGTCAGACTTGTGCAATATCTAAATGCCCCCATCTCAATCTCAGTAACGTTGTTCGGAATTACGATGTTTGCCAAACGGGAGCAGCCATCAAATGCATAAAATCTGATGGTGGTAACACTTGACGGAATAGTATACGTTTCTAATTTTTTTCCAGCCGGATAAATTATTAATGAAGTTTTATTTTTAGTGAAAAGTACCCCATCTATAGTAGTGTAGTTTTTGTTCTCTTGGGAAACTTCAATGTCTGTCAGACTGTTACAATTTAAAATTTTAGAAGCATTGATTTCAGTAACGCCAACGGGGATCACAATGCGTGTTAGATTGCTACAATTATAAAAAGCCGATGGATTAATAATAGTAACATTTTCTGGGATAACATATACTTCTTCTTCCTTCCCAGCCGGGTAGTTCAATAATGAAGTTTTGTCTTTGGTAAATAGCACTCCATTTTCTGCGGTGTAGGTCATATTCCACGGAGAAACTTCAATGTTCGTCAAACTGCTGCAACCTTGGAACGCATAATTTCCAATGTTGGTGACACTATCGGGAATCGTAATACTCACCAGACTAACGCAGTAGGAGAACGCATAGCTTCCAATGTCGGTGACGCTATAAGTTCTCGAGGCGTTCGTGACAGAGCTTGGAATTGTTACCGTTTCGGAGGGGGTAGATTCCGATTGTTTTGCCACTGAGACGGTGCCGGTTGTTCCTTCTTCGGTCAGAACGGTGTATGTGAAGTTGGCGTCGGTGAAGGTATCGCCCACGGCGGCTTCTGATTGATTTGCGCTTAGCAGGAAGGCCAGTGCGATAGCGGCCAGGAGAGCTGATTTGAGAGCGCTCCGGAAGCGCGGTGTTATAATTTTTTTCATGATGATTTTTCGGGTTTTAGAGAGAACCGATTATCCTATTAAAAAACACTCCTTCAGTTTAATATCCGGAAAATCAACCTGCAAGCAAATTTTTTTAAAAATTTAATGCCGCCTTGCCTCAAAAACAGGCGCACCGAAAAGGGAATGAGGGAGGGGTAGAAAAAGGTGGTTGCCTCAAAAAGAACGCACTAAAA
>JAAYQC010000026.1 GCA_012519515.1 Bacteroidales bacterium
CCAACGAATCGCTGTCAATTATTGACTGTAAAGCAGATTTACATGAATTAAGTGATGATACAGCAAATTTGAACATTGTAATGATTCACAAGTTTTTGGCCGACAACAATATTTCTGCCCAGTCGTTAATTGATGCCGGCATTGTGCCGAAATTTGAAAAGTTTGAAACCATTAATAACAGCGACAGGGTATTATTATTGGTTGATGAAGCGCATCGTACACAAGGCGGCGATATGGGCGATAATTTATTCAGTGCATTCCCTAACGCAACCCGAATTGGTTTTACAGGGACGCCTTTAATTACTGAGCGGCACATGATTAAAACACATGAACGATTTGGTGGCAGATTAAATGAGAAGGGAGAACCCTGGATTGATACCTATAAATTTGATAAAGCAGTTGAGGACCGTGCAACGGTTGAGATAAAATACATTGGCAAAGTTTCAAAAGATAAACTGGAAGATAAAGAACTTTTTGATGCTGAGTTTGAGGACATGTTTAAACAAAGGACTCAGGAAGAAAGAGAAGAAATACAAAGGCGTTACGGTTCGTTTATTGCCTATCTTGAAAGTAAAGACAGAATTGCAGAGATTTCAAAAGATATTATCGAACACTATTACACCGATATACTTGTAAACGGATTCAAAGCACAAGTGGTAGCTTCGAGCATCGTTGCTGCTGTTCGGTACAAGTATGAGCTGGAAATAGCAATAAAAAACAAAATTGAAAACTTGAAAATCCTGCCTGATGGCGAAAGAGATGACGAAAGAATTAAGCAGCTGGAATTTTTAAAAGTTCAGGCCATTGTTTCAAGCATGGGTAATAATGAGCCCGGTTATATTACCAAAGCACGCCGGGAAGCAATAGACAGCGATGCGAAAAATAGCTTTAAGAAAGATTTTGATTATGAAAAACCTGAATCCGGCATTGGTATAATTTGCGTTTGCGACCGATTAATTACAGGCTTTGATGCTCCCATTGAGCAGGTGATGTACATTGATAAAGGAATGCGCGAACATGATCTGTTTCAGGCAATAGCAAGGGTTAACCGAACCAAAAAAGGCAAAAACTTTGGATTAATTGTTGACTATTACGGCGTAACAAAACATCTTGCTGAGGCATTGGCGATTTATACGGATAAGGATAAAGACAAGCTTAGAAATTTTCTCAATGTTTTTCGGGACATCAATAAAGAAATACCTGTTTTGGAGGCTCGTTATAATCGGATCTTAAACCTGTTTTCAGAGAACAAACTAAGTGCAATTGATGATTTTTTAAATCAAAAGTTTACCGATGACAACGCTGAATTTGAATTTGCCGAAAACTGTATAGAAAAGGCAAAAAACATAAAATTCAGAGCGGAGTTTTTAACCTATACAAAAAGTTTTTTTGATAGTTTGGATCTGCTTTTTAATACCCAGGTTGGCGGTGATTACTGGATAAGGGCAAAACGTTTAGGTTATCTCCTTTGGAGAATTAAAGGCCGCTACAGAGATGAAACAATGGATCTGAAGTGGGCTTCGCAAAAAGTTCGCAAACTTATTGATAAGCATTTACTTTCGTTGGGTATTGATACGAAAGTTCAGCAAGTTTCTGTACTTTCCGATGAATTTATTACGAAAGTTGATACTCTGAACAGAACACCAAAATCAAAAGCTTCGGATATGGAACATGCCATTCGTTGGCATATAAAAGTTAATCTGGAAAAAGACCCAACCCTTTACAGCCGTTTCAAAGATCGTTTGGAAAGGATTTTAAATTCCTACAAAGAAAACTGGGATGAAATTGTAAAAGAACTAAGCAGTTTACGTGATGAGATGGCAGAAGGACGCAAAGTGGAAACGGAAGGAATATCTATTGAAGAAGCACCCTTTTTTGATTTACTGAAAGTAAATATTTCCAAAACATCGGATGAAGAAATCAATAAAACAAAGGAGTTAACGCACATATTGATTGTAATACTCAAAGAAACTGCAGCGATAAATAATTTCTGGACAGACAAAGCAGCTGAAAGAAAACGAATTGAAGGCATGATTGAAGATGAAATAAGATATTCACGAATTCCCGAACTTTCAGCAAAAGCAAGTGAAATGGCCACGGAATTGATGAAACTTGCAAAAAACAGAGAATCAGATTTAAGATGAGACTGGAAAACATAGATATTACAATTGAAAAAACCGAAAGAAGAAAGACAGTAAGTATTTTTATCGAACGAGATGGTTCGGTAAGAGTACTAGCTCCTGCATCGGCATCTGATGAAACAATTGAAACGGCCATAAAATCAAAGGAACATCTCATTTTCACTAAACTTGCAAAATGGAAGGAACTTAATCAGGGAAAAATAAACCGTGAATTTGTAAACGGGCAATCATTCCTTTATTTGGGTAGAAATTACCGTTTGAAACTCACAAAAGACCAGGATGTACCTTTAAAAATAAGCGGAGGATTCTTTTTATTGGACAAAAGATATTTGCCGAAAGCTGAAAAGGTTTTCAAGGATTTTTACAAGGAGAAAGCATTGTTGAAAATTAAAGAAAGAATGAAAGTTCATGAAGATAAGTTTTCAATAAAACCAACAGCTGTCAAAGTATTGGAATTGAGGAATCGCTGGGCATCGTGGACACCAAAAAACGGATTGAATTTTCATTGGAAATGTATTATGGCACCCGTTTCTGTCTTGGATTACATTATCATTCATGAAATGGTTCATCTGAAATATCCAAACCATTCAACATACTTCTGGAATGAACTGGATAAAAAAATGCCTGATTTCAGGGAACAAGAAGACTGGCTAAAAAGAAACGGAGTAAAAATGTCATTATAAAATATACCAGCCCGCGCAAGCAAACGCTTAATCCAATGGTTTTATTAATGATTGTACTTAAAAAGAATACTATCGAAATATTGTTTAATTGAATCCCTCATACTTTTTGGACTAAGTACTTCAACTTCAGCACCCCATGAAAGAACCTGTGCATAAAATTCATAATTCGGAATTAAAAAATACTCAAAGACAATTTTGTCTTTTATATTATTCAACCTCTTCTGACTGTGATGTAAAGGTTGTGAAATGACATACTGTGCCTGCATTTCTGAAAAGGCAATCTGGATATTCTGTGGTTCTTCATCAATGACGCTGATGCCTATGACATTTTCATAATATTTTTTTGTATCAAAACCAATGTCAATGAACTTTTTACTCTCTTCTGTGTCAATGCTTATTATCCTTTCTAATCCATAAGTCCGGATGGCCTTGAATTCTTCGTTGTAGCCGATCAAGAACCAACGGTTACGATATTCTTTAAGGTGATACGGATGAATTATATGCGAGCTTATTTTCTTCGATGTGAACGACTTGTATCTTAACTTCAGAACAGTTCGACTTTTCAGAGCATTGATCAGCTCTGGGAGTCTTTCAGTTCCCTTATTTGATTCAACTGTCTCAAATTCAATAAAATTTCTTACAGTATCCATGCCACTGATCCTGTATATGTTAAGGACATCTACCAGTTTTTGAACCGAATCCGTAAAAGTTTTGAATATTTCTATCTCTTTAAATTGCTCAAGTAGCTTTGCAGCAAAAACCAATGATTCTATCTCATCCTGATTTAATGGGATAGTATCGATTGAGTAATCGGGATCCTCATAGTAATAAACCCTGTTAATCCTATCTCTCTTTATTGGTGCGAAATAACCCAGACCAGAATCGTGTCTCATGGCACTGATATCTCCCTCAATAGTCCTGTCTGACAATGGGGAAATATCCAATGCCTTTTCACAGGCTTCTCTTAATTCCTGAAGCGTAACATACCGCCTTTCACGTAAGCATCGGTTAATAACCCTGTACCGAATAAGAGAATATTTATTTTTTGGCATTTAATAAAATAATTCTGAAAATGAAAATACACTGCACTATCAGTACATATGTTTGCCCCAAAAGATTATAAAGTTATTTCAAATATGCATAAAAAGAAACTCAGCAAAAAGAAATTCATCTCCGACATCCCTTCTGCAAGGATTCTGATTCGCAAAATCAATCTTTTCAAATGGAATGGATGTGTATATTTTGCTTATTCCGATAAAAAGGAAGAGGCAGCCCTGACAATTGAATCAGCATTGAGAAACCTTAAAAAAGGAGTTTTAAACAATCCTGTTATAGTGGCTACAGCTCCAACAAAGAAGGGTGTTGAATCTAGAATTAATTACAAACTCGAGGAACTTGTAAAGTCGAACTGATATGAAAAGGACAAACCATGAATCATTATTGTCAAAAATCGAAGCAGTTTCAAGAGCTGCGACAAAATCTGTTTTTCAGATTGCCAGACAAACCCGAAGAGATATAGTAATGATAGAGCTAAGTGAACTGAAGAGCATGTGGTTTGGGGAATCCGAGAAACTTATTGAAAAACTGTTTGATAATTATAAAAGTCTGGCAGATAAAATTTCTGCGACACCGATATTATTCATTAATGTAAGGACTTAAAGTATAGCTATTTAAAACACCATGTAAAGAACAAGCTATTATTGAGTATTTATGAATTAATCAAGTTTATTGAGTATTTAATTAGTATATGTTATGCAAAACAAAGGAAGGCTTAGTGAAATTTTTGAACCTGTGGATGAAGAGAAGAAAACTGTGTTGAAAAGTTTTCTGAATCAGTTTGACAATAGAATCTATTGGCTACCTTCAGCAGGTTCCAGGCTGGAAAGAATTATTCTGCGATCCGATACTCAGCATAGTCTCTTTATCTTAACGGATGAGTATCCTAAAGCTGATATGTATGATTTTATATCAAATTCTAACAAGTTGCTGTTTTACGATATTGGCACACTGAATGTTACAATATATGAACTCTTTGAACTGAGAATTAAACCTGATTTACCGGTATGTTCCTGGAAGAATGCCCTGAGTAGCAATGATAATAATGTTTTAGAGACTCTAAGGAATGAATATGAAGGCAAATTATCAAGGGGAGAGGCGGACTCTATTTTAGTTGGAAAGTCATTTTTTCAGATTGTCACTGATATGAAAAAAGAAAGGAAATCTGAATTTATCGGACGGGCATTTTATATGGATTTGTCACTAAGTTACGATGTTATTCTTGGTGGAGAAAGATTCAGGATTATTTATATGTTTGTAGATAATGATTATTTCATTGATAAGTTTCGCGGCAACTTAAAACTCAACTGTCAGGCCATTCCCTATTTTCCTGTTATTCATGAATAAATTTGTCTTTCATTGTAAGCAATGGTTATTTATGGTGGGATATGTTCAGAGGTAATAGCTGTTTTGCTTGGATAAACATTGGTGGACATATATTGTGCCTGGTTGAGGTTAAATGAAATGCCCTTCTTCGTCGGGGTAAACTTCGCGCCCTGCCGTCGCAAAAGTAAAATGCCGGCTGAAGAACCGGCATCCTGGTTGCTCCGTCAGGGCTCGAACCTGAACTTTTCTGATCCAGAGTCAGACGTGTTGCCAATTACACCACGGAGCAGTTTGGGCTGCAAATATAGAATTATTCCGGAAAAATTACAAACCAATATTAAAGTAGTGCAGGTACCGACTTTCTTTGAATACCATAGCCTTAGCGAAGAGGTGTCACGGAAGTCACGAAGGTCAGCTTATCTGATATTGCATCTGCAATGTTGATTCATTGATATTGAGCTATAGAACTAAATATGAGTGAAAGTTTGGTCGCAGGCTTTCGGAATATTCTTATTATTGAGGATCATCAATCAATTCAAAATATCCTTTATCAACGTCATAGTTATAAATTTCGCCTGTTTCAATTACATAATACCAGCCGTAAATAGTTAACTTGTTATTGTTGTAACGTTCAAGTACATATGGATAAGTAAGCAAATGACTTATTTGCTGCACCACATTCATTTGTTCGGTCATCCATTCCCGTTCGGCTTCAGTGGCATTGGGAATCATTTGCATTACTTTGTTTTTTACCGGACGTGATAATTCGAGCCAAAGATTGGTATGAGGCAAACCTTTCATTTGCTCTTCGCTTTTGTACAAAGCTCCACAACCTCCGCAATTTGAATGCCCGCATACAATAATATTTGTAATCTCCAGTGCAAGAATAGCATACTCTATAGCCGCACTGATAGCCGGATAGTTAACTCCTTTTTTATAAGGAGGGATTATGTTTGCAACGCTGCGTATTATAAATAACTCACCTGGCAAAGTGGAAGTTATAAGCGAAGGCACCAAACGGGAATCCGAACATCCAATAAAAACTGAATGAGGTTTTTGTGTTTTGCTTAAGTCACCAAATAAACTTTTGTGTGCTTCAAAATCCTTTCTCCGGAAAGAAACCGCACCATCATGTATTTTTTTCATCAGTATATGGTTTTTATTTCAATGATCTGATGACAGATTCTTTTTTAAAAGTTGACCATTCAAAAATCAAGACTCAGGGCACGGGGCACAGGGCACGGGGCTCAGGGCTTAGGGCTCAGGGCTCAGGGCACAGGGCACAGGGCACAGGGCACAGGGCACGGGGCATGATAACTCTGGACGCAGATCTGCATCCCGCGTACCGCTTCCATGTAGGTTTCATAATATTATTGTTAAACACAGATCTTGATTACTTGTAATCGTTTAACTCTAATTAAGCCGAAATATAAATTATATCCATTAAATGCAGTGCATGATTCTGAAAAAATTTGGTGCTTATTTTTAATGATATGTCCTTTTTAGGGCGAAAGAGCGGCTCAGGGCACAGGGCACAGGGCTCAGGGCACAGGGCACAGAGCACAGGGCGCGGGGCACGGGGCACAGGGCACGGGGCACAGGGCACAGGGCACAGAGTACAGGGCACAGAGCACAGAGCACAGAGCACGGGGCACAGAGCACAGAGCACAGGGCACGGGGCACAGGGCACAGAGCAATGAGCAATGAGCAATTGGCAATGAGCAATTAACAATTGGCGTAGGGCGCAGGGTCAACTAAAGAACGTACCGTATGCCGTGTACAGCTCCGTTATAACAATGTTATAACATGCTTTAAGGTCTTATTTCTGATAGCCAGATACATAGTAAGAGACAGCAAGACGAAGTATTATGTATTATAGGCGATGTTTAAACAATTAGCAAATAACAAATAACAATTAACAATTATTGGTTATAGGCGATGTGCTGCATTCGAAAGGACCGCAAGACAATGTATTATAGACGATAGATTATAGGCGATGTGCTGCATTTGAAAGGACCACAAGACAATGTATTATAGACGATAGATTATAGGCGATGTGCTTCATTTGATAAGGACTGCAAGACCGCACGACCGCACGACTATTTATTCAGCTTTGCCCAGCTGTCCCTCAAACCTACTGTCCGGTTAAAGACAAGATTGTTGCTTGTTGAGTCAGGATCTACGCAGAAATACCCCAGCCTCTGGAACTGGAATTTATCAAGCGGCCTGGCTGTGGCAAGCGAGGGCTCGGCTTTGCAGCCGCGAAGGACTTTCAGGGAGTCGGGATTGAGGAAATTCCTGTAGTCCTCATCTTTCTGACCTGCCGGATCCTCAGTGTTGAAAAGCCTGTCGTAAAGCCTGACCTCGGCATCTATGGCATGCTCTGCCGATACCCAGTGAAGAGTTGCTTTAACCTTCCTGTCCGCCAATGAAGCGCCGCTCCGCGTTTCGGGATCATAGGTACATCTTACCTCCGTCACATTGCCGGCGGCATCCTTCTCGAAGCCTGTGCATTTTATTATATAGGCACCCTTCAGCCTGACTTCCTTTCCGGGAGCAAGCCTGAAAAACTTGTGAGGAGGATTCTCCATGAAATCTTCCTGCTCGATATAAAGCTCGCGGCTGAAGGGGATAGTCCTGCTTCCCATGCTTTCATCCTCGGGATTGTTTATGAGTTCTACATTTTCTGTCTTACCCTCCGGATAGTTGGTAATAACCACTTTCAGGGGATTCAACACGGCAAAAACCCTTGGTGTCCTGAGATTGAGATCATCACGCACAGCATGCTCCAGGAGTGAGACGTCGTTTATCGCCTCCACCTTTGTATAACCTATAAGATCGACGAATTTACGGATGGATTCAGGAGTGTAACCCCTTCTCCGTAAACCGCAAAGGGTGGGCATCCTCGGATCGTCCCAGCCTGAAACCAGTCCTTCCTGAACCAGCTCGAGAAGCTTCCGCTTGCTCATCATGGTATAGGTAAGGTTAAGCCTGTTGAATTCAATCTGCCTGGGACGATAATCGTCAGTTTTGAGCTGATCGATTAACCAGTCGTACAAAGGCCGGTGAACTTCAAACTCAAGAGTGCACAGGGAGTGAGTAATACCTTCGAAGTAATCACACTGCCCATGGGCAAAATCATACATGGGATATACCTTCCAGCTCTCGCCCGTGCGGTGATGCGCGGTTTTTATTATCCTGTAAATAATGGGATCGCGCATATGCATGTTGGGCGATGCCATGTCGATCCTGGCTCTTAAAACCCTGCTGCCTTCTTCAAATTCACCATGGTTCATCCTTTCAAATAGATCGAGGTTTTCTTCAGGAGACCTTCCGCGGAAAGGACTCTCGGTACCCGGCTGGGTCGGAGTCCCTTTTTGAGATGAGATCACAGCGGCAGGCTGATCATCAACATAGGCCAGCCCCTTTTTTATCAGATCGACGGCAAAGTCATAAAGTTTCCCGAAATAATCCGATGCATAATACTCGCGGTCCTCCCAGTCGAATCCCAGCCATCTGATATCTTCCTTTATGGAATCGATATACTCAACTTCCTCCTTGACGGGATTGGTGTCGTCGAAACGTAGATTGCACTTGCCTCCGTATTTCTGAGCCATGCCGAAATCGAGACAGATGGCTTTTGCATGACCGATATGAAGATAGCCATTGGGCTCGGGAGGGAACCTGGTATGAACCCTTCCGTCATTTTTGCCGGCAGCAAGATCGTCAATAATGATCTGTTCGATAAAACTACCCGCTAACTTCGTTTCCCGCGGATCTATGAGATTCCCTTCGTTCATCCTGTTTATTTTTTGTGGATTACAAAAATAGGACGATTTTGACAGTATACTAATACCTGGGATAGAAAAACCTGTAAAATGCTTTTAAATTTGCCGGGATTTGATAAAACACATTAGCTTAGGCTCTGAAATTAAATTAAACCGTCATGGGACTGATCGTAATTGAAAACATGGAGTTCTACGCCTTCCACGGACATTACCGGGAGGAACAAATAGTAGGAAACAGATTCGTCGTCGACCTTAAGATCGAAACCGACATGACGGTCGCGGCAAAAAGCGATAACCTTAAGGATGCCGTTAATTACCAGAAAGCCTATCAGATAGTAAAGTCACAAATGGACAGGAAATCCTACCTTCTCGAAAACATTGCCGGACGAATCCTGGATGCACTCTATGCAGAACTGGAAGGTATTAAAAAAGCTACGGTAAAGGTGTCAAAGGTGAATCCCCCGATGGGAGGCAAGATCGGATCAGTAAGCGTTGTAATGGAAAAGTGAAAAAGAAACGCCGGATAATCAGGATGTCATGGAAAAGATTATTTTTGCACAATATTTGAATACTTGTTCACATATTCAATGAAGAAAAGTAAATCGCTTTCGGAATCAGCTTCCTGTATAGAAAGGGAAAAGGTCGAATCGGTCAGGGCGAAGATGAAGTCCGAAAGGTTTTTTCATGACCTTGCCGAGACCTTCAGGGCGATGAGCGATCCTACCAGAACGAAAATCATTTATGCCCTGTGCCTTGAAAAGGAACTGTGCGTACAGGACATCGCGGCTATAATCGAAACATCAAGTTCGGCAACTTCGCATCAGCTCAGGATGCTGCGAAACATGAAGCTGGTCAGGTATAACAAGGTTGGAAGGATGGCTTACTATTCTCTTGATGATATCCATATCAACAATCTCTTCGCGGAAGGCATGAGACATGTTGAGGAGGAATAAAATATGATCAGATAACTGTAAAAATGTCAACACAGATGCATCACAGACATGGAGCCGGAGACAGGAGAGGTTGTATTAATCTGACAGGCCTTGATGACGGTCAGTCAGGTATCATTGTTTCGGTGATGGGAGGGGAGATGCTTACAAAAAGGCTTGCCGACCTGGGAATCACGCCGGGGAAAGAGCTTAAGCTGATCAGGAAGACTCTTTTTTCAGGACCGGTTCAGGTTGAGGTGGCCGGTTCAAAACTGGTGATCGGCTGGGGGCTGGCATCCAAAATCATGGTTGAAGTCAAATGAGGGATGATAATAAAATCAACATAGTTCTTGCAGGTCAGGGGAATTCAGGGAAATCGACAATTTTCAATTATCTGACAGGTCTTCATCAGCATATTGGGAACTGGGCCGGCAAGACGATTGAAAAAGCTGAAGGAACACTGTTCTACAGGGATCATATGGTTGACGTTCTCGACCTGCCAGGAATCTACTCGCTTACAACCGTTTCAGAAGAGGAGCTGATCTCAAGGAGCTACATCATAAAACAAAATCCCGACTGTGTAATTAATGTGGTTGATTCCACAAATCTGGAACGAAGCCTTATTTTCACACTTCAGCTTCTGGAACTGGAGCGGCCGGTGATTATTGCCCTGAATATGACAGATCTTGCCAAAAGAAAAGGGATCACTGTTGATGTAAAAAAACTGCAGAAAATTCTTAATGTTCCGGTAATACCCACGATTGCTTCAAGGGGATCGGGTTTGACAAGACTGGTTGATAAAGCGATCGATCTGAAAACGGGTAAACCGGAGCGGACAATTCACAAGTATGGCAAAGAGATCGAACAGGGAATAGAAAAACTTTCAGATCAGCTGAAAGGGATCGATCTTCCCTATCCCCTGAGGTGGATTGCAATAAAACTGCTCGAGAAGGACAGTGATATAACTGCAAGGGTATCTGAATTAAAACCAAGAGCGTTGGAAAGCTCCCTTAGGATAATGGAGGAACTGGAAGAGATACACGGGCACGATTCGCCTTTGGTTATTGCCGACGAAAGAAGTCTTCTCGCTTCCCGGATTACCCGAGAGACTGTAAGGATAGCAAAAGACAGGGAGCTGTCGCTCAATGAACGACTCGAAGTCCTTACTACACATAAGGTGACGGGTTACCTTTTTATGATCCTGATACTTGGAGGAATGTTCCTGGCGGTGTTCAGTTTCGGGAACCGGCTCTCGGAATGGCTCGATTCAATATTTTCGGGATGGCACGACTTGTGGGAAGCCGCTGTCGGTACCTCCTTCTGGCCGGCTCTGGGCTGGTCGGCAATCGAAAGTGTCCTCGCTCTTATCCAGATAGCTTTTCCATATATACTGCCATTTTATATTCTGCTGTACCTTCTTGAGGACTGGGGTTATATTGCAAGAATTTCATTCCTGATGGACAAACTCATGCATAAGATGGGGATTCACGGTAAGGCATGCATTTCGTTCATCATCGGATTAGGCTGCAATGTCCCGGGATGCCTGTCGTGCAGGATAATGGAATCGAAGCGGGAGAGGTTTATTACGGCAGTGCTTGTCACTCTTGTCCCATGCTCGGCAGTGTCGGTAATCGTGTTCGGACTTGTCGGGAAATACGTGGGATTGCTGTGGGCACTTGGCTTATATATCTTTGCTACTGTACTGATATTCATTGTCGGGAAGATTTCGTCAAAACTTATGATCGGAGAACCGGTGGAACTTATTATGCCGATGCCTGATTACAAGACGCCAAATATCAAAACTATTTTTTCGCAGACCTGGGATTCACTGAAGGAATTTATTTATATAGCCGCCCCGATTGTCATAGTATCGGGAGTGGTGATACAAGGCATAAACCTTGCAGGCTGGATGCCTGCAATAGCTTCCGTCATGAGTCCGGTTACCGTGAACTGGCTCGGACTGCCTGCTGTGACGGGCATCCTTCTCATTTTTGGTATTTTGCGAAAAGAACTTATCCTGGTGATGCTTGCCGCCTACCTAGGAACAACCGACTTCAATGAAGTGCTGACCTCACAGCAGATGATCACACTTGCAGTTGTAAGCATGTTTTATGTGCCCTGTGTTGCAACCATCTCGGTACTCTGGAAAGAATACGGCTGGAAAAAAGCTCTCGTTATAACCCTCGCTGAAACTGCCTTTGCAATAGTGCTGGCAGGGCTGGTGAAGAGGGGGCTGGATGTTTTTATGGTGTAGGGTACAGGGCACGGGGCTCAGGGCTCAGGGCACAGAGCACAGAGCACAGGGCACAGGGCACAGGGCACGGGGCGCAGAGCACAGGGCACAGGGCGCAGAGCACGGGGCACGGGGACAGGTCTTGCAGGTCGTGCAAGTCTTGCAGGTCTCTTACAATGAGGCATTGACTAATCCTTACCCTGAATGCTTAACTTTGAACCTTTACCCCAAACCGCACGCCGCCAGTCGCACGCCGCACGCCGCACGCCGCCAGCCGCCAGCCGCACGCCGCACGCCGTTTTTCATTCTAAAAAACTCATTAAATGTCTTTGTTATGAACAATAGTTTATTATCTTTGTAATGAACAAAAGCTCATAATCATGGCACCACGACCGTGCAGACTGAGGAAAGTCAGCAAGCCTCCCCTGATCTCGGGATTAAAACCCTATGGGGACAAGCTGAAAAAGGAAAATGTGTCAAGCATATTCCTTTTTATCGAGGAGTATGAAGCTATCCGACTCTGTGATCATGAGATCATGAATCATAAGCAGGCGGCAAATATGATGGATGTGTCGAGGCCCACATTAACCAGGATATACACTGCAGCAAGAAGAAAGATTGCAGATGCCCTTGTAAATGGCAGGCAAATCATCATTGAAGGGGGAAAGATTTATTTCGACAGCGAATGGTACCAGTGCAGCAACTGCTGTTGTTATTTCAACAATCCCGGGAAGATGGACGGAATTAAGGAATGCCCGCTGTGCAGGAGTTCTGAGTTTACGAATGTTCAACAACCAGAATAATATTAATTAAATACAACCGATATGAAAGTAGCTATAACAAGTACAGGTAACACTCCTGAAAGCGAACTGGACCAGCGCTTTGGACGCTGCGAATGTTTTGTCATTTATGATACCGAAACCAATAGTATTGAGTTTATTCCCAATCCCAACAAGGATGCCCTGGAGGGTGCAGGACCTGCCTCAGTTCAGATAGTTGCATCACGGGGTGTGGAGAAGGTAATCTCGGGAGAATTCGGGATAAAGGTAAAATCTCTTTTCGACAGCCTTAAAATACAGATGATAGTAATTAAAGAACCTGAAAAGAAGATAATTGAAATAATTGATATGTTAAATAAACAGTAAAGTAAAAAAAACAATGAACAAAAAGATAGCAATTCCATTGGAAGAGGGAATATTATGTTCACATTTTGGCCATTGCCAACAATTTGCAATAATTGATGCTGATGGGAAAAATATTACCGGCCTGACTCTTTTAACCCCGCCTCCCCATGAACCCGGGCTGCTTCCCGGCTGGCTTGCTGAAAAAGGTGTAACGGATGTTATCGCCGGCGGTATGGGACAAAGAGCCATCAACCTTTTTAATGAGAGAAAAATAAATGTATTTGTAGGGGCTCCGATAAAACCACCAAAGGATCTTGTAAGCGACCTTCTGAATGATACCCTGTCGGCCGGAGCAAACTATTGCGATCACTAGATCCCGGAAGCTGTTATGATATCAGATTATCGCTGCTTCTATTGTATCGCCCGTGCTTTTGAACGTCTGCTTTCGCGTGACAGCATTTCGCCGGAAGCAAAAGACGGTTTTACAAGGGATATGATAAACCTTTATGCTGAAAACTGGGGAAAGCATAATACTCCGCTTTTTGCCAGGAAGCTTCACGTCCTGATGAGGGATCATACAGGGGACAGAGATCCTTATATTCTTGAGAAGAAACAGTACAATGATATTGCCCTTGGCCTGTTTCCGGAGATGAAAAGTCTTGTTAAGAAAAGCCGTGATCCCTTTAACACCGCCCTCCGTCTGTCAATAGCAGGCAACATTATCGATTTTGCCATAAGTGACAATTTCGATCTCCATGCTACCATCGACAGAGTTTTACAGGCTCCTTTTGCCATTGATCATTCAGAGCTCCTGAAATCAGCTCTCGGCAAGGCCCGGTCAGTGCTTTACCTCGGGGATAATGCCGGTGAAATTGTATTCGACAAGCTTTTCATAGAGACTATCGCGCATAGCAATCTTGTTTATGCAGTAAGAGGGGCTCCGGTTATAAATGATGCAACTGTCGAAGATGCTGAGTATGTCGGAATGAACGAAGTCGCCAGGGTTGTATCAAACGGCTTTGATGCAGCATCGACGGTTTTAAGCGAATCGAGCGATGAGTTCAGGAAGCTTTTTTATGAAGCTGATCTTATTATTTCAAAAGGTCAGGGTAATCTGGAAGGATTGATCCACATGAATGACAGAAGAATCTTTTTCCTTCTTATGGTGAAATGCAATGTCGTGGCAGAATTCCTGAAAGTGGAAAAGGACAGTTTTGTCACATTAAACTTCGGGCATGTTTAGAATTGCAGTAGCAAGCGGAAAAGGAGGTACAGGAAAGACCTTTGTTGCCGTGAATATTTTTCAGTCGCTGATTAAAAGCGGACTTGATGCCGTACTGGTCGACTGTGATGCGGAAGCTCCCAATGCAGCTGCTTTCTTTACGAAGAAACTGACCGGAACCATTGCCGTAACACAGCTGGTTCCGGTCATTGACGAATCGAAATGTGTCTATTGCGCCAAATGTCATGAATACTGCAATTACAATTCAATTTTCATTCTTCCTCCGGTAAAAATCATAAAGGTCATAGTTGATCTGTGTCACGGATGCGGAGCCTGCAGCGTTGCCTGCAACTACGGTGCCATAAGTGAGAAACCCGATTCTCTGGGTACAGTTAGTTTGTTTTCAGAAAAGGACAGAGTTTCAATCATAGAGAGCAGGATGGATATCGGTGTCATGTCAGCGGTTCCGGTCATAAAAGCAGCGATTAAACAAATTGACCCCGGAACCGGAATTGCAATCCTCGATTCTCCTCCGGGAACATCATGTCCTTTTATAGAGACTGTAGCCACTGCCGATTTCGTGATCCTTGTAACCGAACCCACTCCTTTCGGCCTCAGCGACCTCAGGCAAAGTGTTGAAACCCTAAGGTCGATCGATAAACCTAGCGGGGTGATAATCAACAGGGCCGGACTGGGTAACAACGCGGTCAGGGATTATGTCGACCGGCAGGAAATACCTCTCTTAATGGAAATTCCATTCAGCAAAAAGACAGCAGAAATATATTCTGAGGGGAAAATACTGGCAGGTACAGATCCGGCTTTCGCAGGCAGTCTGGTTTCAATGGTGCAAAACATAATAAAGGATCATGGAAATAGCAGTTATAAGCGGTAAGGGAGGTACGGGAAAAACGAGCATAACCGCATCATTTGCAACTCTCGGCGGTGATGTGGTTCTTGCTGACTGTGATGTTGATGCTGCCAATATGTATCTTCTCTTCAATCCTGTACATGATGAGGAATCAGTGTTTGTGTCGGGTCATAAGGCTGTTATTGACTACGACCTTTGCACTTCCTGCGCTTTGTGCATGAACTATTGCAGGTTTGATGCCATATCGGAGGACAGGGGAAGAATAGTGATATCGGAAATCTCCTGCGACGGTTGTTTCCTGTGTTCAAGAATCTGCCCTGAAAAAGCTATAACAATGGTCCCGGATGATAAAAGCAGAATGTATTCGGGATCGTTCCGAAAGGGCAGAATGGTATACGGGCGACTGGCTCCGGGTGAGGAAAATTCGGGAAAACTGGTCAATGCCGTGAGAGAGAAAGCAAAACAGACAGCCGCTCAATACGGCCTTGAGACCATTATCATCGACGGCCCCCCCGGAATAGGATGCCCGGTTATTTCAACAATATCAGGCGTTGACAGGGTGGTGATCGTAACCGAAGCAACAAGATCGGCTTTGAGCGATATGGAAAGGGCAGTTGAGGTGGTTCGGAAGTTCAGTATACCTGCTTTCGTCATAATTAATAAATTCGACCTCAATGAATCGATGAGCAAAGAGATTGAAGAATGGTGTGCCGGCAATAATGTTGTTGTTGCAGGAAGACTCCCCTTCGACAGGCAAATCACCGAGGCCATGATAGAGTCAAAAAGCATAAATGAATATAACCCTGAATCGGAAACAGGCAAGAAGCTGAGGGTAATTTGGAATAAGATCGTAAGTTAGATGACAACAAAAGCTGCATCAATTTTCGCCGTCCACGGCATGGAAATCCCGATGTCCGGTATTTTGGAGAATATGTCATGATTATTACCGGACTTGATGCCCTGAACGGGACTCCCGTACTTGATATTAAACCGTTTATAGCGTTGCCCTGACAGAAAGGAAGAGTAATTGCTACCCTTCCTTTTCCAGTTCGTTCAGTCGTTTTTCTATCTCTTTCTGACTCTGCACAAGCTTTTCAGCCTGTGACTTAAGAAAGCTTATCTCATCCTCCCTTGTCATCGCTGAAACCCGTGGATGTCCCTGTATTCCCCTGAAGCTGAAGCCAAAACCTCCAAAGCGTCTGAAACCGCGGCCCCCTCCGCCTCGTTCGAAACATAATCCTCTTCCCATTCCAAATCTCCTTCCGCCGGCTCCGTATCCGGCTCCTTTTGCAAATCTTTCAGAATCAAATCCTGTGCATAATCCTGCTCCTCTTCCGGTAACGGGTCCCTGTCCCATTGGTCCGGTTTTGTCTCTTCCTGGCATGTTATTTAATGTGTTTTGTGTTAATAATTCATTTATCACTACAAATATAACAAATTAAATGAACATATGTTCATTTCAATGGTTTTTTATGGCAGGATTGCCCCTTTTTATCAGGGGTTTTTAGCTTAGATTCGTGTTTTGTCAGAAGTTCAGGACATCGCCTGTACGGATCTGTTTTATCCCGAAGGCCTCGTGGAAGGCTGCAAGAGCTGGGAGTTCGGTGCAATGCGAGGGCAGAATGTGCCGGACACCCTGTTGCCTGAGATAGTTGATGGTTTCTTTTGTCTGCCGGTTGTTTTCTTTAAGATGGAAGCCTCCCATTATGCCGAATATCTGGTCATGTCCACTTACTTTCTTAGCATGCTCAAGGGTATTGACTATACCTGAATGGGCGCATCCTGTGATTACAAAAAGTCCTTTATCCGTAATGAGAGCAATGGCACTGTCGTCATCGATGTAATCGGGACTTCCGTCATCAAGTGCAAAGGGAGTCTTAAGCGATTCAAAATCGCTTAGCCGGGGTATACCGCCAAGAAAGATGATGTTTTCAGCTATTGGAAATGGCCTTTCGGATGTCTGAAGACTGAATCGTGCAGATAATACATCAATTGAATATTTCAGGCCTATGTATGTGTGATCGTGCTTTCTGAATCTTGCAGAGAAACATGCGGGATGGCATATCAGCTTTCCTCCGGAAAGATGGCCTAATCCGTTCCCGTGGTCAAAATGGCCATGGCTCAGTATGATCATGTCCGCATCAGAGGGATTGACACCCATGATCCTTGCATTCCTTAGGAACAAGTCGCTCTGCCCGGTGTCAAACAGCAGCTTTCTGCCTTCAAACTCGATGAAATACGATAAGCCGTGTTCGGCCTGAAAGTGGGACCCTGCATGATTATCGGTCAGGACTGAGATCTTCAATGGTCTTTATTCTTTTGGTTTTTTGTGTGAACTTTATCGTCAAAACGGATAATATTACCTGAATCACAATTGGAACAGTTGCTTACCGGCTCTTCAGAGATCATGGTTTCATGACATTCCTCGCACTTGTACCAGTAATCATCGGTAATGAATGTTCCACCCTGAATGAAGATGGCTTTCCCTTCTACAAATGCTTTGGCTATGCTTTTGCGGGCCTTATCGTAAAGCCTGGTGAAAGTGGGCCTTGAAATATTCATTTTTCTGGCAGCTTCTTCATGGTTGAGGTTCTCGTAGTCAGCAAGCCGCAATGCTTCATATTCTTCAAAAAGCAGATTAACTGACTCAAGTTCGCGCATGGGAATTCCGAAAGGCTTGTAACCTTTCATCGAAGGCGGCATTTTGACCCTCCTGAATCGTCTTCTGTTTTGCATTTCGAATGCTTATTCGCAGTAATACAATCAAGCCGGGGATGTATTCCCGGAATTGCAAAGGTACACACTTTATCCGTGACTGTTTCATACAGATCTGTGACAGCTTCATCCCGGTTATTTTAAATGAATATTTGTTCGTGTCTGTCAGTGTGAGTCTGGCCGCCCTGCCGATTGTTCCGGCATTGAACAATCAGTTTTTTCTTAAGATAATAATGTGCAGGCAATAATATATTTAAAGCTTCATCTTTTCTTCATAATTGACCTGTATCTTTGTTCTCGTAAATCAGAGTTAGCAGGTTTTTACAGTATTTAAAACAGGGGAAAAAATGAAAAGCGTATCAAAAATAGTATTATTATTCTTTTTTATGCTGATTGCCGGGAGAGGCTATTCACAGACTCCGGTTCAGGGAGATGATGCCCCCGGGATCAGGCAGCAGCAAAGGGAACAGCTGAGTGAGCAGCAAAAAGTGCAGCAGAAGGAACAGCAGAAAGTGCAGCAGAAGGAACAGCAGCAGCTGCGACCTGAAAACCGGCAGTCACAGGCAGTCAGGGAAAATGCCCCCGGTCAGGTTAATGGAAGCAAGCAGAATAAAGCTGTAAAGCAGGTCAGGGGAAGCCGTCCCGACATGTCCAGGGCAAAGGGTGCAAGGCCTCCGATGATAGTCAGGCCTTCAGGTTCAGGCGTGCCCAAGGGAGTTGGCAAACCCGGAGGAGCCGGACGAAAGGGAGGAAGGTAAACCGGTTTAATTGTCTGATGAAGGGACGGGGTTTTATATTGGCCATTGCACTGCCGGTTTTGATGATGTTCATGCCGGAAGTATCAGCCCAGACAGCTGACAGCACGGGATCGGTTGCGGACCCGGCTGGCAACGCCGGCAAAGTCCATTCATTCTATGCAGGGGGAGGTTATGGAAGCAACATGATCTACCTGGGATCGACAATGTCGCGGGATAACCCCTACAGTTATGCAATCCTTTCATACGGACTGAAGAATAAACTTTTTCTCACAGCTTCGGCAGTCCATTTAAATGCAGCCGATCCGCCGGTTGCATTTTATATCGCTTCGCTTTCCTACAGCCATGTTTTCAACGACTGGTTCGATATTTCGGCAGGTATTTACCGTTATCAGGTCGATCCCTCGCTGACCGACACACTTTTCGAAAGCTTTACATACGGCGATCTTACCCTTGGTTTCGACTGGAAAATTCTGTATACAAAAATTTCAGCCGGAACATTGTTCTCAGACGAAAGCCAGGGATTCTATCAGGTCAGGAATTCGAGATATTTCCAGACTCCGGAATTTTTCAGGGCTAAGGCAAACATATCATTCGATCCTTATGTAAACCTGATGTTCGGAACCATGACCGAAGTGACGGCCACATCCAATACATCCAGTTATTCGGTTTCTTCGCCATTCAGAAAATGGAAAGACAAAGGCAACAACAGACCTCCCGGGAGTACCGGTGGTACGACATATTCATATAAAGACATTTTCAGTCTTATTGAGATCGACTTTGGACTTCCTGTTGATATCAACACCGATTTCATGACCATTGGACTGGAACCTTCGTATGTAATTCCCCTGGCGGATGATTCATACTATCCCGTTGCCAAAGGTTTCGTCTTTTCGGCCAGCATTATATTCAGGATTTTCTAGATTCACTCCCCCGGGCCGGAGCAGACAAGCCGATTTTCAGGCTTCCCGTTTGACGGCAAAGGATTATAAATTTTTAAGATTAATTTTACACTCATGAACGTACTGATTGTTGAGGATGAAATTAGCCTGGCAAAGGAGATTGCTTCGTTTCTGAAGTCGGAGAATTTCCTCTGCGACTTGGCTTTTACAGGCAATGAAGCTTCGGAAAAGATTGCCGTGAACCTTTATGATTTCGTCCTTCTCGACCTGGGGCTTCCCGATTACGATGGTCTTGACCTTATCAGGGAAGCATGCGAACTGGGGAGCGAAGCATCATTCATTGTTATAACCGCCAGGGGCGCCGTGGAGGACAAGGTAAAGGGACTCGACCTTGGCGCCGATGATTACCTGGCCAAACCCTTTGCACTGGTAGAGCTTCTTTCACGAATTAATGCCGTTGCAAGAAGAAAATTCAATATCGTCAGTCCGGATATTGTTCTGGGCGACTTCATAATGAAGGCTCAGGCACGGAAGCTTGTCTGCAACGAAAAGGAGGTAGATCTTACAAAAAAGGAATATGACCTTCTTCACTACCTTGTGCTGAACCGGGGCAAAGTGCTTACCAGGCAGCAGCTTTATGAACATATATGGGGAAACATTCTCGATGATCAGTACGACAGTAATTTTATTGACGTTCATATTAAAAACCTCAGAAGAAAAATGAATCAGCATGCCCCTGCTCCATGGCTCGAAACAGTGAGGGGAGTCGGATACAGGGTCAGTGATGAATAACATGATAATTTATTATACGTGATCCGGCTAAAAACAAAGCTTGCTCTCTTCAACCTTCTCTCAAAGCTGATCTTTACGGCTCTTTTCCTTTTATTTCTTCCCGGGATAATTGAAAGGATCTATCTGCGACAGGTGGACAAGGACCTTATCCAGAAAAGGGAAAAAACCATAGCCCTGATATCCGAGGCAGGGATCGAACCATTTATCGAATCCGATTCAACAGGGGCATTCGGAAGCTTCAATATCCTGAAAGAGGAATATATCAGCCTTGAAAAAACCCGGGGAGGTGAGGAACTCAATGAGATAGTGATATGCGACAGGTTTATCGAAGATGAGATAATCACTTACAGGGCGATCAATTACACTTTTCAGGTTGACGGGGAAAGCTACCTTCTTGAAATAGGAAAAAGCCTTGAAACAATAACACAGGGAAGAAAAAGCATCTACAGGATTATTCTTGGCTTCCTGGTTTTCATCATTTTGCTCACACTCGTAACCGACCTGCAATACACAAGGATCATACTTAAACCGTTGGAAAAGATAAAGAGCAAGCTGAGGGAAATATCAAGTCCCACAAAATTCGACAAGACACCGGTTAAAACCAACACCCTCGATTTTGCCGCCCTCGATAAGGCGATGATCGAACTGATGATGAAGATAGAGGACTCATTCCGCAAGGAAAAGGAGATAACGGTGAATATTTCGCATGAACTTATGACTCCCATCTCTGTGATGAGGAGCAAACTCGAGAATATCCTGATTCAGGAAGAAATCGGAGAAGAGACGGCAATGCGGATAGAGGAATCACTGAAAACCCTTCAGAGATTGCAGCGGCTGGTCAATTCCCTTCTGATGATCGCAAGGATTGAGAGCCGGCAGTACCTTCTTGAAGATACGGCAGATATGGCAGACCTGCTTACCGAGATTACTGAGGAGTTGAAACCGGTTGCCACGGATAAACAGGTTGAACTTAGAGGGCACTACCTGTTTAATGGCTGTCTCAGGCAGGTTAACAGGCCTCTCCTTTTTTCAATGTTCTATAATGTCATCAACAACGCGGTGAAAAATACCGGCAGCGGAGGAAGCGTAAGCATTCGCGTGGAAAAGATCTCCGGTGCCCTGAATGTGACAGTATCGGATACCGGCAGGGGTATGACACGGGAACAGCTCGACAAGCTTTTTTCCCGTTTCAGTTCCAGGAGGGACAACAATGGAGATGGCACGGGGATAGGACTGGCAATAGCAAAATCCATAGCTGATCTGCACGGGATAACTGTTTCAGTTTCTTCCATTCCCGGGAAAGGAACTGATTTTTCTTTCACGTTTCCTGAAAATTCATAATATCTTCATCTTCGCATTCTAGTTTTGTCCTGTAATACAATTTAAACAAAGCATGATATTATGAAGAAAATACTTTTGACATTTGCAGTGGCAGCTCTTATGCTGTTCTTCGCGGCTTGCGACAAGACAAATGATGGCTACGGACGACTTATTGTCAATATAACCGATGCTCCTTTTCCCATCGATATGGTGGAATCGGCTGAAGTGACAATCACAAAGCTGGAGATAAGGAAAGCAGGAGATTGTGTCAGGGAAGATACATGTTCCTTTAAGGTGATATGGGAAGGATCGGAGACTTTCAACCTTCTCGATCTCAGGAACGGAGTAATTGCCAAACTGGCTGATATCGAGATACCTGAAGGTGAATATGATCTTCTCAGGCTGTATGTTGATAAAGCAAACCTTAAGGTGAAGGATGGTGATACTTACACGGTTAAGGTGCCGGGCGGCAGCCGGTCCGGAATAAAGGTATTCATCAATCCTTTAGTGCTTGTTGAGGAAGGACTCACAACGGAGATGCTCCTCGATTTTGATCTCTCCAATTCGTTTGTAGTCCAGGGCAACATGCACAGTCCTGCCGGTATTAAGGGATTTATTTTCAAACCTGTAATAAGGGCTGCAAATAATGCAACCGCGGGAAGGCTCGAGGGGACAGTTAAGGATGCTGAAGGAGTGGCTCTAAAAGATGTAGCCATCGATATCAGACAAGGGGATGAGATCGTTTCAAGCGCGATAAGCGATGACAATGGAAACTTTGCCCTACTTGGCCTGCCGTGCGGCACTTATTCGCTTACCGCATCGAAGGCAGGTTTCAAAACCCTTGAAATGGAGGAAATTATTATAACAAAAGGAAACAGGAAAACCCTGAATCTGGAATTGACTCTGGAAGAATAAAAATCCGGGATTGTTGCAGAGACTTTTTTATTCTTCAATTTCAATGTTAATACCCCCTTTATCCCAAAAGGGGGTATTTATTTTGCATATCTGGACAGTTTTGTATAGCTTTCTAAGCTAAAAGAATACATGCAAAATCATGAAGAACGATCGCAGAACTTTTCTTAAACTTGCCGGTATGGCAGGCCTGATGGCAAAAGGCAGGAAACTCTTTGGAGAAACCGGATTATATCAGGATTATTTTTCCCGGTATTCCGGAGAAATTTCCGCCCAGGCAGTAACTTCAATAATCGGGTCATACGGACCATGGGCTGCAGGCTTGCTCGATAATCAACTGCCTCTTTATTCCTTTCGCCGCGATAACTGGAAGAGCCTCGCGAAATGGGTAAAGCCCGCGAAAAGAAGATACCTGGAGCGTCTTTCCATGCCGGCTTTTGGAGGGTTGCCTCAGGTTAATGTTACCAGGAAATATACCTACGACGGTTTATATATTGAGGAAATGAACTGGGCATTGCCAAACGGAGGCCGCTGCGAAGCCATATTGCTTAAACCCGCTGATGCATCCGGCCGGCTGCCGGGAGTACTGGCATTTCATGATCATTCGGGGAACAAGTATTTTGGAACCGCGAAAATTGTCAGGACTTCTGACAAAGAGCATCCTATGATGCAGGAGCATAAAAAGGATATGTATGAGGGCAGGGCATGGGCCAATGACCTGGCAAAGAGGGGTTATGTTGTTCTTGCAAGTGATGCCTTTCCTTTCGCGAGCAGAAGGGTGATGCTGAAAGATGTTCCGGAATCGCAGCGACAGGGACTGACCGATCCGGATCCGGGCGATCAGGATGGAATCAGGGCTTATAACCGCTGGGCAGGACAGCACGAACATATAATGGCAAAGTCGCTGTTCAGCGCCGGAACTACATGGCCTGCTGTGTTCCTGGCCGAGGATATCAAAGCCCTGGATGTTCTCTGCGCGAGAGAGGATGTCGACAGTGAAAAAATAGGATGCTGCGGACTTTCGGGTGGAGGAATGAGAAGTGTTTTTATCGGGGGAGCAGACGAAAGGATAAAATGTGCCATCCCGGTCGGATTCATGACTACCTGGAGGGATCTGGTCCTGGATAAGGCAACAAGCCATACCTGGATGACTTATGTGCCTCTTCTTCCCAATGAACTCGATTTTCCTGAAATCCTTGGATTGCGGATACCCCTGCCTTCACTTGTCCTTAATAACAGCGAAGATCCTCTGTTTACACTCGGTGAGATGAAGAGGGCTGATGAGATACTTAAAAAAGTGTATGAAAAGTCAGGAGCTGCCGGGAATTACAAATGTTCCTTTCATCCGGGCCCGCATAAGTTCGATGCGGCCATGCAGGAGGAGGCCTTCGAGTGGTTCGACAGATGGCTTAAATGAATATGACGGAGAGCCTGGTTGTTTATGTGGACAGGCATGGAGTCGCGCGGCAGGTAGTACCGTTTTGATTTTCCGGAAGTACCAGAACGATCCACCGAGGGTGGAAAGGCTCGCAAAGCTTTTAATATTTCCGGAAATTAATTATTTTTGTCCTTCCGGATGATGGTCGGTTGGCCGAGTGGCTAGGCATCGGTCTGCAAAACCGGGTACGGCGGTTCGAATCCGCCACCGACCTCAATTTTAACCCCTGTTTTATTGATATTCAATAATGATGGGGGTTTTTCTTGGCCAGACTACGGCGAAACATTAAAAATGCCAAAATCAGGCAGAAAAATATAAGCTGTAATTCTCACGTCAAGTAACAAAAATTTAACCCTCGATTAACCGAATCTTAACATTATAGAGATTCATTTGCGACAAATGAAAATTCAACTCGTAAAAACAAATATTTAATCACAATGAAACAAAAAGGCATATTATTAATTGGATTCTTGTTCGCTTTCAGTTTAACTTTTGGACAACGAACGGATGGTAAAGGAATGATGTATCTGGACGAGAATCGTCGTCCCATTTATAGTGAGAATATAGTGATTCCGGATGTGAACGGTTATCAGGTTTTGAAGTGCGATTTTCATACGCACACTGTGTTTTCCGATGGTCAGGTATGGCCTAGCATTCGTGCGCAAGAAGCCTGGGAAGAAGGTCTGGATGCCATTGCACTAACCGAGCATATAGAATATCATCCGTATAAAGATGATGTTAAAGTAGATCACAATCG
>JAAYQC010000027.1 GCA_012519515.1 Bacteroidales bacterium
CATAAAACTGTTTTGTAACTTTACATTAGAGGCCGTCAAATTAACGAAAAAATCAATCTCTGCTATAAAGCCATAACCTGAAGTCCGGACAGCCCTACTCATAGCTTTTTATCTCAATCTTGCCGTCCATAGCCAGCAAGCCATTGAAAGCCAAAGCCCTGATTTCATCTTCTCCCGGGTACACAACTACCCTGGCAATAAACTCCACCCTGCTCCTAATTTTTTCCACGTGCGACTCCTGATAAGCCAGTCCGCCCGTAAGTATTATCGCGTCCACCTTACCGGCCAGCACGGCAGACATGGCCCCTATCTCCTTGGCTATCTGGTAAGCAAGGGCGTCGGTGATCAAAACGGCTTTCTGATCGCCGGCATCTGCCATTTCATACACCTGCCTGAAATTGTTTGTCCCAAGATATGCCAGCATTCCGCCTTTACCGCAAATCATGTCTTTCAGTTCATCATAAGTGTGTTTACCGTCAAAGCAAAGATCCAGCAGCTGCCTTGCAGGAAGACCGCCTGAACGTTCAGGTGAGAATGGTCCGTCACCATGAAGGGCATTGTTAACATCAACAACCTTTCCTTTCCCGTGGGCTCCAATACTAATCCCTCCTCCCATATGAGCCACCACCAGATTCAGTTCCTCATATTCCCGGGCCACAGAAGCTGCATACAGCCGGGCTACAGCTTTCTGGTTCAGGGCATGAAAAATTGAAACCCTTTCAATTTCCGGATGTCCTGAAATTCTGGCAACGGGGGCCATCTCGTCAACCACCACGGGATCTACTATATAAGCCCTGGCGGCCGGAAGTGAGGCAGCAATGTCGGAAGCAATCAGTCCGCCAAGATTGCTGGCATGTTCTCCCCTTGCAGCTTCAATCAGGTCGTCGCGAAGTTTTCGGTTCACTTCATAGATCCCCGATTCAATCGGTTTTATAACCCCTCCCCTGCCAATAACTGCAGAAATTGATTCCAGATTGAATTTCTCCTTTGTCAGTTCCTCCATTATCAGGTTTCTCCTGTAGTGCATCTGGTCGGCAATTCGCCTGAAGCCTGACAGTTCCCCGAGGGTATGCCGGAGTGTTTTCTCAAACAAAATAACATCTTCTTCAAGCAAAGCGAACTTAGTTGAAGTAGAACCTGGGTTGATTGCTAATATTAGCCTCTTGGACATATAGTTATGATTTGCGGAAATCCTGTAAAAAGCCCCGTTTCAGGCCATAAGGCAGGAAAGTGCTATACAGTAGAATTTTGACATTTCGCTTTCGCTTCTTGACATTACTATCACAGGTTTTTCAGTTCCCCTGATAAGTCCGGCAAGTTCTCCACCTGCGAAAAGCATCAGTCCCTTGTAAAAGGGATTTGAGGACTCCAGTGAGGGGAAAAGAAGAATATCAGCATCGCCGTTGACAGGAGTCGGGACTCCCTTTACAGCGACGCTTTTCCTGTCGCATGCCAGGAAGATATCGAGAGGGCCGTCGATAATGCAATCGTGAAATTCTCCCTCCTCTGCCATTTTAAGCATCTCGCTGTAATCGCTGCTGCTTGAAAAGTGGCGGCTGGGTTTTTCAGTAGCTGAAACAAGAGCTATCCTTGGCTTATCAATTCCAAACCTTCCAGCCATTTCAACAGCATATTTCAGCATCTCCACCTTCTGCTCAAGTGATGGTACAGGTATAACGGCTGTATCAGTGATAAACAATAATTTATGATAGGCCGGAATTTCAATTGCACACACATAGCTCAGTACTGCTCCGGGGATCATCAGCCCGTTCTTTTTATCCATCACAGCTTTCAGAAACATATCAGTTCCGACAAGCCCTTTCATGGCGATACCGGCGTCGCCTTCGCGGGTCATTTTTATCGCCCTTGAAGCTGCTTCCGTCTCATTGTCCGATTCAACAATTGAAAACAAGGAAGGATCTATCCCGTTTTTTCTGCAAATATTTTTTATCTCGCTTGTCCGGCCAATCAGGATAGCATCAACAAGTCCGTATTTTACTGCCTTGTGTATAGCACTGATTACATTAGCATCCTGGGCCCAGGCTACAGCGATCTGCTGCCTGCGCTTTGACAAAAGCACCCTTTCAACCATCTGGTCCAGCGTGCGTATCATAACACAACTATTTGCTTGATGCTGCAGCAAGCAGTATGCTGTCGTACTTTGCCTGTTCCGAGTCTGATCGTGATGTTAATACAATAGGCACCTGGGCGCCGAGGATCATTGAAGCAACCTTTGCCTGGGCAAAGAAAACCAGCGATTTATAAAGCACGTTTCCCACCTCGATGTCGGGCATCAGTAAAAGGTCGGTATCACCTGCAACTTCGCTCCTGATACCCTTGTGCTTTGCGCTTTCGATGCTGACGGCGTTATCGAAGGCAAGCGGTCCGTCGATAATGCAGTTTCTGATCTGTTCTCTCTGGTTCATTTTTGAAAGCAGGGCGGCATCGAGAGTGGCTTCCATGTTCTCATTCACCATTTCGACTGCTCCCAGGACTGCCACTTTCGGCATTTCATATCCAAGGCGGTTCAGGAAGGCGACAGAATTATTCACTATGGCTATCTTATCCTTGAGGTTGGGGGCAATATTCATCGCCACATCGGTCACGGCGATAAGCTTATGGTAAGTACCGACCTCAAAGACAGCGATATGCGAAAGCAGGTTTCCTGTTCTGAGTCCCCACTCCCTATGGAGGACAGCTTTCAGGAGTTTTGCAGTACCCACCTTGCCTTTCATAAGAATATCGGCCTGTTTTCCGCTCAGCATCTTCACGGATTTTTCAACAGCCCCGTCAATATCAGGTTCGTGGATGATAGAGATTCCCGAGATGTCATAGCCAAACTCGCTGCAGATAGTATGTATTCCATCTCTGTCGCCGATGAATATCGGCTCGATAATCCCATCCTTCCATGCTCTCAGAACAGCGCTGAGGCAATTTTGATCCTGGGCCACTGCAAGAACCAGTTTTCTTACCGGTTTTCCTGCCACGATGCCCTTAAGGTCGGACAAGCTTCTTAGAACCATAAATTCGTCGTTTTAGTTTGTTATTATACTGAATGGCGCTCAACAAGATATTTCGTATCCATCGCGATAACAAGTTCCTCATTGGTGGTGATTGTCATAACCGCTGCCTTTGAACCGGGTTTTGATATAAGCTTGTCCTGACCCCTGACTCCGTCATTCTCCCGGTGGTCAAATTCGATTCCCAATGCTTCCATGCCGGAACAGATCATTTCCCTCATTTTGAAATCATTCTCCCCTATTCCACCCGTAAAGACAAGCAGATCGAGTCCGTTAAGCACAGCGTAATATGAACCAATATATTTTCTCACCTTATAGGCGTACATATTGAGGGCAAGAATGGCCTTTTCATTTCCTTCGGCAGCAGCAGCAGCCAGGTCGCGCATGTCAGAGGAAAGCCCCGAGATACCTGCCACTCCGCTTTTCTTGTTAATCAGATTATTGACTCCCGCCACACTCAAATGTTCCTTGTCTGCAATGTATATCAGTACTCCGGCATCAATATCTCCCGTTCTCGTACCCATTATGAGTCCGTCGACAGGTGTGAAACCCATTGAGGTATCTATCGAGTTGCCGTTTTTAATTGCTGTAATTGAGGCTCCATTGCCAAGATGGCATGTAATTATCTTCAGCTTCCTGTAATCCTTTCCAAGCAGTCCGGCAGCTTTTGAAGCCACAAATTTATGACTGGTACCATGGTACCCGTATTTCCTTATTCTGTACTTGTCGTAGTATTCGTGTGGAAGGGCGTACATGTAGGCATAGTCGGGCATTGTCTGGTGAAAGGAAGTATCAAAAACCGCTACCTGGGGAACACCGGGTATCAGCTTCTCCACTGACAGGATTCCCTTGAGATTGGCAGGGTTATGAAGCGGGGCGAGCTCGCAGTTGATCTCTATCTGCTTCTTTACTTCACTGTTAACAAGAACGCTCTCCTTGTAACTTTCGCCTCCGTTAACCACCCTGTGACCTACAGCCTTGATTTCCGTGATATCCTTTATCACACCGTGGTCTGGATCGGTAAGTACCGACATTACCTGGTTTATTCCCAGAGTATGATCCGGAATATCGCTTATAACCCTGTATGGTTCCCTGGAGTTTACATTATGTGTAAGTACACTGTCATTCAGTCCGATACGCTCAATCATGCCTTTTGCCAGCATATTTGTCGATTCGCCCATTTCAAACAGCTGGTACTTGATGGATGAACTGCCGCAGTTAAGAACAAGAACAATCATTTCAATCTTTTTAAAATTAAACAACAATAACTATTTTTTTGCAGCTGCCTGATTTGCCGTGATTGCAATCATGCTGACGATATCGTTTACCGAGCAACCTCTCGAAAGATCGTTTATCGGCGCTGCCATACCCTGAAGGATCGGGCCTATTGCTTCCGCGTTTGCCAGTCGCTGGACAAGTTTATAGGCTATATTTCCGCAGTTCAGGTCGGGGAAGATCAGGACATTGGCTTTACCTGCGATCTTGCTTCCTGGGGCCTTTTTCTGCCCTATAGCTTCAACCAGAGCGGCATCACCCTGAAGTTCTCCGTCGATCATCATATCCGGAGCCATTTCCCTGGCTATTCCGGTAGCGCTGACAACTTTGTCGACAAAATCATGCTTCGCGCTTCCCTTTGTTGAAAAGCTCAATAATGCAATGCGGGGCTCAAATCCGCAGATTGCCCTGGCAGTCTGTCCGCTGGCCACGGCTATCTCGGCCAGTTCCCTGTCGGTCGGATCGGGGTGCACGGCTCCATCGGCAAACAATAAAACTCCGTTCTCACCGAAGTTCTTGTCTTTCAATATCATGATAAAAGCGCCCGATACAACCGAAATACCCGGTGCAGTCTTTACATACTGAAAAGCCGGACGCAGTACATCGCCTGTTGGATGATCGGCTCCGGAAACCTCACCATCGGCATCCCCGTTCTTGATCATCATAACCCCGAGATAAAGTGGATTTTCAATAAGTTTTGCTGCTTCTTCCCTTGTAAGTCCCTTGCTCTTCCTGAGCTCAACCATCATTTCAATATAGTGATCCTTCTTTGGATTGGAACGCGGATCAATAATAACTGCCCTGCTTAGGTTTTTCAGTCCGAGCTGCTCAGCCTTCGATGCAATTTCCGCGGGATTGCCTATCAGTATTATCTGTGCAAGCCCCTCGCCTATCGCGATATCGGCAGCTTTAAGAGTCCTTTGCTCATATCCTTCAGGCAGGACTATGCGTTTGTTGAGTTTCTTTGCGTTCAGTTTGATTTGGTTAATTAATTCCATTGTATATCAATAAGTTAAAATTTATTACTAGATTCTCTAAAAGTAGAAAGAAAATCCCTATATAACCAAGACAATCAACATGATTATTTTCAACAAGTAATCCATGCCAAAAAAACATTAAGGAGTAAAAGCATTTCAGCATATAAATAAAATCATTTCTTAAATTTGCGCATCAAAAATTCAATCTTCATGGAGTTTCCGGTAGAAAAATTTAATTCACTCGAAGCGTCACTGGATGGTGAGCTTAAATACGACAGGGTAAGCAGGCTGATATATTCCACCGATGCTTCCGATTACAGGGAAAAGCCTTTGGCTGTAGTATGGCCGAAGAATTCCTCCGACATTAAAAAGATACTCGCGTTCGCGTCGGAGGAAAGGATCGGGATCACTATGCGGGCAGCCGGGACTTCCCTCGCGGGGCAGGTTGTCGGATCCGGAATAATCGTGGATATCTCAAGGCACATGAACAGGATTCTTGAGCTGAATCGTGAGGAACACTGGGTAAGGATTGAACCCGGAGTGGTTCTCGACGAGTTGAATATGTACCTTAAGCCCTTCGGTTTGTTTTTCGGTCCTGAAACATCAACTTCCAGCAGATGCAACCTGGGAGGAATGCTGGGCAACAACTCATGCGGATCACATTCACTTGTTTACGGGTCCACCAGGGAGCATACGATTGAGATCAAAGCTCTGCTAAGCGACGGAAGTGAAGCCGTATTCGGTCCTGTCAGCAAAGAAACTTTTGAAAGCAAATGCAAACAGGATAACCTGGAAGGAAAGATCTACAGGAACATCAGGGATATGCTCAGCAAGCCTGAAAATCAGACCTCCATAAGGGAAGGTTACCCCGATCCCCGGATTCCAAGGCGCAACACCGGCTATGCACTCGATCTTCTCCTGGATTCCGAAATATTTGACAGCAATTCCGGCAAAAAATTCAATTTCTGCAAGTTGCTTGCCGGATCGGAAGGTACTCTTGCAGTCACGACGGAGATTAAACTGAATACTGTTCCCCTTCCGCCTGCATACAAAACACTGGTGTGCGTTCATCACAGGCACCGCGACGAGGCATTTCACGCGAACCTGCTTGCCCTTAAGTTCAAACCCACCGCGGTTGAGCTTACTGACGACAGGATTCTGGAGCTTACCAAGGAAAACCTCAGCCAGCGGAACAACCGCTTTTTTATCGAAGGTGATCCGGGTGCAATCATGATGGTTGAATTTGCCAGGGATACCGAAGAAGAAACAGAGTCGGTCACAGCAGCCCTTATTGATGCCATGAAAGCCGAAGGATACGGTTATGCCTACCCTGTGTTAAGGGGAAAGGATATGGCAAAGGCCTGGGAACTCCGCAAGGCAGGGCTTGGTGTTCTGGGAAACATGAAAGGTGACGGCCGGACAGTCTCCCTGGTCGAGGATACAGCTGTAAGAGTGGAGGATCTGCCTGCCTACATGGATGATTTTGCAAAGCTGCTGGCCGCCCACGGAAAAGATTCAGTGTATCATGCCCATATCGGTACTGGAGAACTGCATATACGGCCTGTCCTTAACCTTAAGGATCCGGGCGATGTGGAACTTTTCAGGACCATCGGTCTTGAAACTGCCAGACTCGTGAAGAAATACCGCGGTTCACTCAGCGGTGAGCATGGTGACGGAAGGCTCAGGGGTGAATTCATTCCGCTGATACTGGGTGAAGAGAATTACAAACTTCTCAAGGAACTAAAAGCTGCCTGGGATCCTGAAAACATACTTAACCCGGGAAAGATAGTCGACACTCCCCTGATGAACACCTTCCTCAGGTATGAACCGGGCACCATAACCCCCGAACTTGAAACAATTTACGATTTTTCATCTACCGAAGGCATCATCAGGGCAGCTGAAAAATGCAACGGATCGGGCGATTGCCGCAAGTCGCTGAAAATCGGAGGAACCATGTGTCCGACCTTCATGGCAACCATGGATGAATACAAGTGCACCAGGGCAAGGGCAAACATACTGAGGGAATTCCTCAGCATCAGGGACGGAGACCCCTGGGACCATAAAGAGATTTATGATATTCTCGATCTGTGTGTCGGATGCAAGGGATGCAAGGCCGAATGTCCCTCGGGTGTGGACATTGCAAAAATGAAGTCGGAATTCCTTCAGCACTGGTACGACAGACACGGAATACCGCTCCGTACCAGGCTGATAGCCTACATCGCGACATTTAACCGTATCGGATCGCTGGTTCCGACTGTTTACAACTTTTTCCTCAATAACAAATTCTTTTCAGACCTTCTCAAAAGGACGATAGGATTTGCCAGGGAAAGGTCGATCCCGCTACTGTACAGGACGACCATGAGGAAATGGCTGAAGAAGAATCTGCCGGCACTGAATCCCTCCCATCCGCGGGGAACAGTATGCCTGTTCGTCGACGAATTCACCGATTACAACGACACTGAAGCAGGAATTGCAGCGGTCAGGCTGCTGACAGCCCTGAATTACAAGGTAACTACCGTGAGTCATGACCTGAGTGCCAGAACCTTCATTTCCAAAGGACTGCTCAGGAAGGCTAAAAAGATAGCGATCAATAACATAAAAGCCTTTGCCGACATCGTTAGCGACGAAACTCCTCTTGTGGGAATAGAACCGTCGGCGATACTTGGTTTCCGCGATGAATACCCCGATCTTGCAGGCGACGATCTGAAGGAAAAAGCCCTGAAAATAGCGCGAAACAGTTTCCTTATCGATGAATTCATCTCAAGGGAATTCAAAGCCGGCAGGATAAAAAGAGAATCGTTTACCGACAAGAGCCTCGACATACTTCTGCATGCCCACTGCCAGCAGAAAGCTGTCTCATCCTCCGCATGCTCAATTGAAATGCTCTCAATTCCTGCAAATTACAAGGTCACTGAGATAGCTTCAGGATGCTGCGGCATGGCCGGCTCCTTCGGATATGAGAAGGAACATTTCGAACTATCGAACAAGATAGGGGAACTGGTTCTGTTTCCCGAAATCCGCAACAGCGGAAGTGAAGTGGCTATTGCCGCCCCGGGAACAAGCTGCAGGCATCACATAAAAGACGGAACCGGAAGAACGGCAAAACCACCGGTAGTCCTGCTATATGAAGCATTGAAGCAAACTATATAAAGATACATTGTCTTGCGGTCTTGCGGTCTTGCAGTCTTGCAGTCCTTTCTAATGCGGCACATCGCCTATAATACATCGCCTATAATACATCGCCTCTAATACATAATACATTGTCTTGCAGTCTTGCAGTCTTGCAGTCCTTTCTAATGCGCCACATCGCCTAAAATACATCGCCTATAATACATCGCCTACAATACATCGCCTATAATACATAATAC